>JASHSC010000638.1 GCA_030036915.1 Terriglobia bacterium | reverse complement strand
TTGGAACGGAAATTCATGGGGACAGCAGAACTCACATTGATGCGCTTTGTCACGTGGCTTACCGGGGACGGATCTACAACGACCGACCCACCAGCATCGTGACCTCACGCGGTGCCAAGCTGCAGGATATTACTTCCTACGTGGATGGCATTGTGGGTCGAGGCGTACTGCTTGATCTCCCTCGTCTTCATGGGGTGGAGTGGTTGCCGCCCGGCCATGCAGTGACAATTGAGGAATTGGAGCAAGCGGAAAAAGCCCAGGGCGTGCGGCTGAGCGAGGGCGATATTTTTCTATTTCGCACTGGTCATCACCGCAGGCGACTTGCGTTGGGCCCTTGGAACACTGGCTATGACGGCGAGGGGCAGGCGGGCTTACATTCCATGGCGATGCAATTACTTCACGATCGCAGGGTGGCGGCGTTTTTTCCCGATGGCGACGGCGAAACGGTACCGAGCAATGTACAGGGAGTGGCATACCCCATTCATTCATTACAAATTGCAGCGATGGGCATGGCGTGTGCCGACAGCCTGCAATTTGAGGACTTGTTGAAATTCGCAGAGCAGCAGGGCCGGTGGGAGTTCATGGTGGCGGCATGTCCCCTATTTATTCCTGGGGCTACGGGCTCCCCTTTTAATCCCATCGCGATTCTTTAGCGTCGCGGGAGAGATCCATGGGGAAGCTAGATGGGAAGGTGGCAATTGTTACAGGCGGCGGCAGTGGCATTGGTAAGGGCATCGCCCAAGGGTTGGCCGGCGAAGGTGCCAAAGTGGTCATCGCCGGTCGCCGGGCGGACGCATTGAATGGCGCTGTTCAAGAATTTTCGGCCTTGGGACTGACTGCGGTTGCCATCCCCACCGATGTCACCGACGAATCACAGGTCAGCGCGCTCTTCGCAGGAACCGTCGAGCGCTTTCAGCGGCTCGATATTGTAGTGAATAACGCCGGTGCTGTAGACGGCGGAGCCTTGGACGAACTTCCCATAGAAACCTGGGACAAGGTTATCGCCACAAACTTGCGCGGCCCGTTTCTTTGCACACGCGCGGCAATGCGGCTGATGAAACCTCAGGGTGGTGGAAGAATCATCAACATCGGCAGCATATCCGCTCAGCGTCCCCGGGTCAATTCCGGAGCATATGCCACGAGTAAGTTCGGCATCTGGGGACTGACCCTTACCACGAGCTTGGAAGGCCGGCCATATGGCATTTCCGCATGCTGTCTGCACCCAGGAAACGTTCAGGTGGAAACCAGAGATGAAGAGGTCGGTGCCGTGACCGGTATTTCCGAATACGCTCACGAGCCTAAAATGGCGGTTGGTGAAATCTCGGAGGTGGCGGTGTTGATGGCCACCCTCCCGCCGCACGTCAATATGTTGGAGGCAATTGTCTTGCCTGTGAAGCAGGCTTATCTCGGTCGCGGTTGAAAAGCTATGTCCTTTCGGAGGAATAATCCCAGGTCAATGGATCAACAAGTTCAGACCAGATCTTTGTGGGAGTATGAGCGAGTGACCCCAAAGGAGGAGTTTCGTGATTTTGCACGCGGAATGCCGACTCGACCAATTTTGTGGTCATCAACTGAACCTATCGTGCGAACGGGTGTTAAGGGGAATTCATGAATCGCGTTCCGTTACGCAGTGAACAGTGGTTCGACCGAAATGATGAAGTTGGAATACGCCACCGGAGCGTTCTTGCGACGCTCGGCTTTGATCCGGCCTGTGTCTGCGGTAGACCGATCATTGGAATTTGCAATCCGGCCAGCGAGTTCAATAACTGCGAGATGGGTTTGACCGAACTCGCACAAATCGTCAAACGCGGGGTCACTGAGGCCGGGGGCATTCCCCTCGAGTTTCCTACTATGGCCCTCGGGGGGGAGCTGCTGAAGCCATCCGATCTCCCTTACCGGAACTTGGTATCAATGGATATCGAGGAAACGGTTCGCGCGAATCCGATAGACGGGCTCGTCTTATTGTCTGGCTGTGATAAAACCACTCCCGCCCAATTGATGGCCGCTGCCAGTTGCGACCTTCCCGCCATTCAACTCTCCGCCGGCCCCAAATCGACAGGGTATTGGCGCGGGCAGGAAATCGGGGCGGCCACCGACCTGTGGAAGTACTGGGACGATTTCCGGTCTGGCAAATTGGCGCAAGGGGAGTTCAGTGAACTTGAACAATGCATTTCGTGCTCGTACGGGACCTGTAACGAAATGGGTACGGCATCGACCATGGCCGTTCTCTCCGAAGCGCTAGGCATGATGCCACCAGGCGTTTCCACAATTCCCGCAAATGATTCCCGCCGCCGAATTGCCGCAGAGATTGTAGGCCGCCGGTGCGTGGAAATGGTGAAAGCGCAACTTCGCCCTAGCCAGATTATGACTCCTGAGGCCTTTCGCAATGCAATTCGGGTGCTGAGCGCCATCGGCGGTTCCACCAATGCTGTCATTCACCTGGTGGCCATCGCCGGGAGGCTCGGAATCGCGTTAGGCTTGAATCTCTTTCACGAGATCTCCGCTTCTACCCCGATGATTTTGAACCTCAAGCCCTCCGGCCGGTACTTAATGGAGCACTTCCACCGCGCCGGGGGATTGCCGGCGGTCGCACGAGAAATCTCAGGACTCTTGCATTTGGACTGCTTGACTGTTTCAGGAAAGACGCTTGGACAGAACATCAGCGCGGCACGTTGCTATGACCGCGAGGTGATCAAGCCCGTCGGCTCACCCATGCTGCCTTCCGGCGCGCTTGTAGTTTTGCATGGCAACCTTGCTCCTTCAGGAGCAATTCTGAAGGCCTCCGCGGCGTCTGACCACCTGCTGAATCACAGCGGCCCTGCCGTGGTCTTCGAAAATTATCTCGACATGATGGCGAGAATTGATTCGCCGGATCTGGACGTTACGGCTTCCAGCGTCCTCGTAATGCGAAATACGGGGCCCAGGGGAGTGGGAATGCCGGAGTGGGGCGCTATCCCCGTACCCGTTAAACTGCTGCGCCAGAACATTCGCGACGTTGTCCGCATCAGTGACTCGCGCATGAGCGGTACCAGCTACGGGACAGTCATACTTCACGTGGCGCCAGAGTCGGCGGTCGGCGGGCCCTTAGCCATCGTTCAAAACGGAGACACCATCAAACTGAGCGCCGCTGAGGGGCGGCTGGATCTGCTGGTTTCGGAACAGGAAATCAAGGACCGCCTGGCCCGTTGGTCACCGCCTCCCAGCGAGCATTTAAGGGGCTATCCGCGGCTTTATCGGGATCACGTTCTGCAGGCGGATCAAGGATGCGACCTCGACTTCCTACGGCCTGACAGCGCCGACGCTGTAAGATTCGTGCCGCCGATTGTGGGTCGAGGTTAAATCGAGGGAGACGGCCGGCGATCTTGGAACGCAGGTGGGAGTGCTGGAAGGGGGGGGGCCCTACCTGCTGGAACTGCGGCAATCCGCGACGGCCGATTTAACACGGAATGGCTCGGGGAGCAGGCTGCGGGATATCCCAACTTCAAGAAGCTGCGCGCCCAGGCGGACACGCACCCGATGAATCAGGCGGAGGAGGAGATGCGGCGATTGCTGAGGACTAATTCAGAGTAGGAAGTCGCGCGTTGCGGCCCATGAAGATGATGCTTGCCTAA
>JASHSC010000637.1 GCA_030036915.1 Terriglobia bacterium | reverse complement strand
TTCACATTGATGTGGTTCCTCAAGCGGTGGGCGGATGCCGCTTCAGCAACGAAGGACTTTTCCTGCCCGCGGAAGTTGCGGTAGCGAACGGCAAATGATCCGGCCGGCACGGGGCCACTATCAGCATCCGGCACTGCTGCCTGACTCATCGTGATCGACGCGGCAGACGAACCCGCCTCGCTCTTTCCCATGGTCTTGCTGAAGTATGCGCACGTGGGGTTGGGACAGCAGATGGCTCCGTTGATTTCCTTCGCTCCGCTCGTTCCGCAACGCGGGCATGTGATCTTTCCCCTGACCCAATCGAGAAGTGACATATTCACCCTCCCTCAGCAGGGCCCCGCATGGGGCCGGCGGTCCCGGATCGCTCCTCGGTTCGGTTCTGTCGCCAAGCCCTTCGGGGGACGGTTGGAGAAAACGAACTGCGGCTTTAGCCGCAGTTATTCCATAACACCCATCTACAGGCAGCCGCCCTCTCTCACCGGCGCTTACCGGCTGCTGCTTCTGGGTTCGGAGAGAAAGCCGCGTCCGCGCTCGCGGCGCGACGCAGCCTGGCAACCGTCCCCCGGAAGGCTCGTGCAGCTTTTTCCCGCTGCCAAATGAAAAACGGACTTTCGATCTTCCGGCGCCGAATCAAGCGCCGCCGATGAACGAGCGACGGCAACCCCATGGCGCGCAGCCGATCAAAGCTCAGGCGCCGGAAATTTCCCTTTCTGTGACCGCCAAAAACACGGCTGAGCACCTCTTCGGCCAGCCAGCGATCGAGCCGCCGCAATTGCGCCTCCTCATCCACGTGCTTCAAGTAATAATCGAGAATAGCCACGTTGCGCACACCCAGTTGAAGCGTTTCAATCGCCACGTCAACCAGCGTCTGCGCGCGCGCCATCGGGTCCACCAATTTTATCCATCGCCGGCGGGCACGGCGAAACGCAAATCGAAACAGGTTTTGGATTTTCCGGCTCTTGTCCCGCGAAAGCGCCACACCTCCTCCTGCCTGAAAAAGCAATCCGAGATGCCGAAAACTCTGAGCTGGAAAGAACGACGGATCCGCCACGGGGCCGGAAGCCAGCGCCAGGTTGGCCTGAAGGCTGGGCTTGAAGCGAAGGTGTAGGCCCTCGATGTGCCGATTCAGGCGTTCCGTGGCTTCAAGCACCGAATCGCGCGAGGCCGACAAAACCAACAAGTCATCAGCATAGCGAAAGTAGTGAACCCCAGGGATCGCCTCAATTTCGCGGTCAAGCTCAGTTAAATAGATATTGGCCAATGCGCAGGCAATGGCCGCTCCGAATGGGATGCCCACTTGCGCCCGGTGCGCGCCGGTTTCGTCCTGGTAATCGAAATAGACGCGCTGGCGAAGGAGACTGAAAAGATAATCCTGCGTGTCCACCAAGCGCGCCAGCTTCTCCAGCAGCATTTCATGATCGACGCTGGCGAAATAGTTCGCGATGTCGCGCTTGATGAGGAAAAACGTGCCGTTGTGCGCGCGCAACAACGCCGCAATTCGCCTCTGGCAGCCGTCCAGCCCCAGGCTGCGATCGCGGTAGGCATAGGAATTCGCGGAAAACCACCGATGCAGTTTGCGCGTGAGCGCGCGGTAGAGGAGGAAGTCAACGATGCGCTCCTCCCAGGGGGCAATGTAAAGTGTGCGGCACTTCCCGTTAAAATTGTAGGGCAGACCGACGGAGGGGCGAAACTGGAATTCTTCCCGGGCCAGCGCGCGGTGCAACGCGTCCAGGCTGCGCAATCCGCGCCCGGCAAAATCGTAGAGCGTGCGGCCATCCGTGGAAGTGCACAGTGCCTTGCGCCACATGAACAAGGGCTTGGTGTAAACGCGGATGGCAGCTTTGTAAAGCTCCGCCTCGCGATAGAGGTGGCGCCATTGCAAAGGCCGCTCGAGTTCGCACGTCGTCATCAAGTTCATGGCGATGGCTTCCTGGGCTGAACAACCGCTTCCGCCAATCACCAGCGCTTTACACCGCCTGGAGCTGCGCCGTGCAGTGCGGGCAGCGCGTGGCCTTCAATGCGATGCCACCGGAAATGCAATAGGGGCACTCCTTGGTGGCGGCCGGCGGCGGCGGGGTCTCGAGCGGCTTCATCATCCGGTTCACCTGCTTCACCAGCAGAAAAACCACGAAAGCCACAATCAGGAAATCGATGACCGTATTGATGAACGTGCCGTAGCCGATGATGGCCGCTCCGGCCTTCTTGGCGTCCGCCAGCGAATCGTAGTGAGTTCTGGAGAGATTGATATAGAGGTTCGAAAAATCCACATGCCCCAGAATCACACCGATGGGCGGCATGATAATGTCATTCACCACGGAAGTGACGATTCTTCCAAACGCCGCTCCGATGATGATTCCAACCGCCATATCGAGCACGCTGCCGCGCATGGCAAATTCTTTAAATTCTTTCCACATTTTCCCCCTCCTGGTTTTAAATCAGGTTGATTCCTCTTATCGCCCGGGCTCAAGGCGGATGCCATTCCGCTCCGAAGGTGCGGTCATGACTCCCTGTTTTGTACTACCGAAAGGCTGGTTTCCGCAACCGTTTTGCGCCACCCTTTCTGCGGTCGTGAACCCGCTGCCACCCTGCCGAGTTTTCGCGGAATCCCTCCCGCCGCCTCTTTCAAACCGTGATAACCTAGATGCGAGGGGAAGCCCATCACATTTTTTTGGAGGCGGACTTTGAAATCGACCATCTTCACTGTTTGTGTACTCGTCTGCGCCTTTGCGAGCGCCCTCGCAGACGTCGTAACCCTCAAGAACGGAGACCGGGTCACTGGCACACTTGTCACCGTCAAGGGCGGCACGCTGACCCTGAAATCCGACATTTTGGGGACGCTGACCATTCCCATGGCCAAGGTTGCGACCTACTCCGTGGAGAAGCAGGTTGCGGTGGTCATTAAGGGCCGTGAGCCCATGGTGGGCAATCTGGAACTCACTCCCTCCGGCGACTGGAATCTCAAGACCAAGGAAAAAACTGAGACGATCCCTGCCGCTCAGGTGGACACTATCATGCCCGCGAGCGACTACGAAAAGCTGGTGGTGCAAGCCCCATCCGTTTTGCATGCCTGGAAGGGCCTTGCCAGCCTCGGTGAATCCATCCAGCACGGCAACCAGCAAACGAATACTTTCACTACCACCATCAACGCCGTGCGCGAGCGACCCGCAGCCCCAATCTTCCAGACGCACACTCGCACCACCTTCAATTTCACGACGCTCCTTTCGCACGCCGCGCAGGACGGAAGCAATGTAACCTCGCACACTCTCAGCTCCAACCTGCGCGAGGATTTTCTTTTCACGACCGCCAACTTTGTGTTCGGCATCGCGCAGCTCGACCACATCTCAACCGAGGGATTGTACCTACGGCAAACCTTCGGCGGTGGTTTTGGCCGCGATGTCGTCAAGAACGCGCGCACCACCTTCAGCGTATTGGGCGGATTGACCGCTCAACACGAAAAGTTCTTCACCGGATTATCCGACGAAACGCTCAACGCGCTGATTGGCGAGACTCTGGGAGAGCAAGTCAGCAAGCGCGTACGGTTTGACCACAGCCTGAATGTTTATCCCAACTTCACCCAAACCGGCCAATACCGGTTTGACACTACCAACACTCTGGCCATCAAGCTGTTCAACAAGTTCTCTTTCACCACCAGCGCCATCGATCTTTACCTGAGCAATCCGCCGGCGGGCAATGAGAAGAACAACATCACGCTGTCTTTGGGAATTGGGTATACATTCTGAGAACAGTGATGAGTGGCGAGTTGTCCTTTGCACTTGCAGTGGCGCTTTGTGAGCGTCGAATTGTTTGGACTTGCCACGGCAAGCCCGTGCGACGGTCGATAGACCGCCGCTACAGAAGACAAACTGAGACATGCCCCCGCGGACAACACTACGGGTTTTGCGCTCCCTGCACGTTAACGTAGAGCGAATAGAGCGACGTGCTTGCCGCCATGAACAGGCGGTTGTGCTTGGCGCCCCCGAAGCAGATGTTGGCGCAGATTTCCGGAAGATGAATACGCCCGATTAGCGTCCCATCCGGCGCAAAGACCTGTACGCCCGATGAGTCTTCCCCGCCCCAACCGGTCCCTGCCCAAATATTGCCATCTCGATCGCAGCGAATGCCGTCGGCAACGGCCCGCCCGGGGCCGACTTCCACAAACTGCCGCCCATTCGCCAAACGCTCGCCATCCACAACGTCGTAGACCCGGATATTATGTGGATAGTCCGGGCTTTCGGTCCCACTTGTGTCGCAGATATAAAGATTTTTCTCGTCGGGTGAGAAGCACAGGCCGTTCGGCCGCCGCATTCCGCCCTCTACCACCGTAGCTTCACCAGTTTTGGGATCGAGCCGATAAACATTGGTCGGCAATTCGAGTGCCGCCTTGTGGCCTTCGTAATTATTCAGAATCCCGTAGCCCGGGTCGCTGAACCAAATGCTACCGTTGGAATGCACCACAATGTCATTGGGCGCGTTGAGGGGCTTCCCCTGATAGTGGTCCATCAGCACGGTAATCGTGCCGTCCAGCTCCGTGCGCGTAACGCGCCGCGCATCGTGTTCGCAGCTAACCAGGCGGCCTTGCTTGTCGCGCGTGTTGCCGTTGGAATAATTCGACGGGTAGCGGAACACGCTGACTTCGCCCGTATCCTCAACCCAACGCAGCATGCGGTTGTTAGGAATATCGCTGAACACCAGATAGTGCCCGTCGCCAAACCACACAGGGCCTTCCGCCCATCGCGCGCCCGTCCAAAGCCGCTCAATGGCGGCGTTTCCTATGCGATATTTTGTGAAGCGCGGATCGACAACTTCAATGGCCAAGTCGGGGTATTTGGGAAATGTGGGAAGGTTCCAATCCTTCGCGATGCCGAGCGAATCGGCGGCCATGCCTGCTCCCCCTGCCACTGCCGTGGTTAGAAATGAACGTCGTTGCATATCCGCCCCCTCATTGAATCGTGCGGGCGTGCGTCACGGCTGCCCAGCACTTTGCGCGGGCCATTTTAGCAGGATTCGGGGTTTAGGATTAAGGATTCAGCATCCATCGTAGGGGCAACCCTTGCGGTTGCCCAGGGCGGCCACGAGGGCCGCCCCTACACGCTGTGTGCATGGGCAGGATGGCCACGTCACAAGCGCGGACTGCCCCCGCCACCAAGAACGTTTGTGCCTCAATCGCTCTTCGCCACCAGGCTTCGGGGCTGACTTCCCTGATTGCCGCGCTCAATTTCATCCACCAGGCGGCGAGTGGCGCAGCTTGCGGCTTTGAGTTTGGCTCCTTCGGCATACAGGGTTTCGAGAAGCCGCTTTCCATCCTCCCCCACAAAGGTCACGTCGGTAAGGTCCAGGAAGGTCCGGCCATTGCTTGAGTCCGCGGCCACCGCGCGCCAAGTGCGTTCCAATTCTCCCACCCACGGGCCGGTGAGCCTTCCCTCCAGCCGAAGCGTGGTGCTATTGGACGTTTTGATGACTGTAATTCTTAACATGGATAAAACCTTGCCGCGTGGTCAACCGTTCTGTAGCGCTCACCATCCGTCAGCCGACGGACAGCCTGCGCCACTGGCCTCCTTATTTCCCCCCTGTCCCACTCGTACCCGCGGGGGCGGACTGGCCGGTCACGGCGGGAAGCTTGGAGACATCCCATCCGCCACCCAGCGCTTTAATCAATAGAACAGCCGAATTAAGCCGCCGGGTCAAAATGCTGACGGCAGCCTGCTCATCCGCGAGCGCCGCGCTTTGCGCGGTGATGACTTCGAGATAAGTCACCAGGCCACCTTTGTAACGATTGTTGGAAAGCGTGAGCGAGAGCTCCGCGGAGTGCACGGCCTGGTTCTCCTTGCGGCTTTCTTCGTCCAAAATGCGCAATCCCGCAAGATTGTCCTCAACTTCCTGGAAAGCTGTCAGCACACTCTGCCGATACCCCGCCACATTGGCATCGTACGCGGCCCAGGACTGGTCCGTGAACGAGTGGCGGCGCCCGGCATCGTAGAGCGTTTCGACCAGCGACGGTCCGACAGCAAAGAAGTGGCTGGGCCAGGCAAACCAGTTGGTGATGGAATCACCTTCTAACCCCGCGCCGGCGCTGAGCGTGAGCGTGGGGTAATAGGCCGATTTGGCCACTCCGATCTGGGCGTTCGCGGAGGCCACGCGACGTTCCGCCGCGGCGATGTCCGGCCGGCGCTGCAACAAATCGGAAGGAATCCCCACGGGAATTTCCGGCGGAGGCGTGTTGAGCGGCGAGACGGGAATCGAAAAGGCCGAGGCGGGCTCTCCCACCAGCGCGGCGATGGCGTGCTCGAACTGCGCGCGCTGCACGCCCACATCGATATCCTCCGCCTGCGTGGTTTCAAGCTGCGTTTCCGCCTGCACCACTTCCACCTTGGCCGCCAGGCCGCCGTTGTAGCGATTGGTATTGAAGTCCAGGGCCTTCTGATACTCAATCACCGTCGAGTCCAGCAATTGTTTCTGCGCGTCCAGGCCGCGCAACGTGAAATAATCAGCGGCGAGCTCCGCGTGAATACTCAGCCGAGCCGTTTCCAGGTCCGCAGCGCTGGCCTGGGCGCTGGTCACGGAAGCTTCCACCAATTTGCGAATTCGCCCCCAAGCATCGATTTCGTAGGAAAAGTCAAAGGGCAGCACCAGGTCGGCCTCGTTCTGGCCGTATTTCGGACCGGCGTTGGGAGCGTTCTTGGACAGTTGCTCCCCCGTGAGATTGGGACCCACGGTAACGGTGGGATACAGATTGGAACGATCGATGCGAATTTGGTCCTTGGCCTGGCGAAATTGCGCTTCGGCGATTTTAAGATTCTGGTTTGAAACATCCACCTTTTCTTCCAGCGCGTTCAACTGCGGATCGTTGAAGATTTCCCACCACTTGCCGCGCAGCGCCTGGTCCTGCGGCTGCGAAGGCTGCCATTCGCCACTCGTTCCGGACTGGCTCGCCGGCAATTCCTTGTAAGCAGGAGGAACGGCAGCGGCAGGCTTAACATATTTGGGCCCGGGAGTGCAGGCGGCGGAGAGCAGGAGGCAGATGGCAAAGAAACCCCTCACCCACTGCCTTGCGGTCCCCCCTCTCCCCTCGGAGAGTGAAAGGCTTTTAATGTGCGCGAGGGCACCAAAATATTCTTTACCCTCTCCGAGGGGAGAGGGTGGCTCGCATCCGGCGTAGTCATCAGCCGGGGCGAGACGGGTGAGGGGTCTTTTGTAATTTCTCATGTCCAAGCCATCAAACTGCTTTAGCCTTCTCGCAGGGCCGGCGGATGCTTAACCCGCACCTCCCGAATTTCCTCACTCCGTCCCCCATTGGTCAGTGTTGGAGTCGGCGGTGCGGACTGGCTCGCCATCCACCAGCGAATCGGGCGGGTTGGTGATCAGGCGCTCATTTCCCACGAGGCCGGAGACCACTTCCACTTCCGTCCCGAAATCGCGGCCCAGAGTGACGGGAATTAAATGGGCTTTCCCCCCTTGGACCACCGCGACGCGCAATCCCTCCGTGCGAAAGATCAAGCTGGTAACGGGAATCACCACTGTCGTTGCCGCGGAGGGCAGCTTCAGATGAACCTCCGCATATGCCCCGGGCAGGAGTTCTCCCGTGGGATTGGCCACATCCACCTCCACCAGCAACGTGCGCGAGGCCTGGTCAATCGCGTCCGCAGTCCGCACCAATTTGCCGGGAAAGTGCTTGCCCGGAAACTGCGGCAGGGTGAGATAGGACTGAACGCCCGGCACGGCCGCGGGAGAATCCGCTTGCGGCACATTCACGTATACGCGCAGGGTGTTGATGGCCGCCACGTGGAACAATTCGTTGTTCACGCCGGAACTTCCGGAATTGATGAGCTGGCCGATATCGGTTTTGCGCGCGGTCAGCACGCCGTCAAAAGGCGCATAGACTTTTTCGAAGGATTGCAGTTGTTCGAGGCGTTTCACATTATCCGACGCCGAATCCACCATGGCCTTTTTGGCCTGCGCGTCCCCCATGGCGTTGTCCACGCCCTGCTTGGCCACCGAATCGCTCTTCAACAGTGACTCGTAACGCGCGGCGGTAATCTCCGCCAGACTGTAGTTGGCCCGCGCCGTGGCCAGCTCCGCGCGCGCCTGCTGGAGTTGCTGATCGACCTCGGGAGTGTCGATTTCCGCCAGGATCTCGCCCTGCTGCACGCGGCCGCCGATATCCACATACCAGCGCTTGAGGTAACCATTCGTCCGCGCGAAGATGGGAGCGTCAATAAAGGCCTGAACGTTTCCGGGCAACACGATCTCCTGCTGCGGCGCGCCGCGCTTAGGTTGCGTGACAGAAACCGAGGGAACGGCGAGATCGTTGGTGTCACTCTTCACCTCGGCCGCGGCGCGAACGCGCGTGGTAATGCCGCGGAAGACTATTGCGCCGGCCACAACCAGTAGGATCAGCAACGCCAGAATCACTTTCCCGGTTCCAGACGGGCTGGACTTTTGGCTCGACAAATATGTGTCTCCGCTGTGTGAACTTTGAGTTTCGTTTTCGAAGTCTTCTTTAACGTCCATCGAATCCCCTTTTTGCCCGGGTCGAGGGCGGTACTGCGCTTACCTGGAAAAGACCCCTCACCCCCACCAGAAGCAAAACGTGGGGGTGAGAGGCCTTTCCTTCGTCCTCATCCTAGAATTGTCAAACTGCTCACTCCTTCTTCCTTCCGTGAATCAAACTAAAAACCGTGGGAACAAAAAGCAGCGTCGCTATTGTCGCGAAAAGCAACCCACCGATTACCGCGCGGCCCAATGGCGCATTCTGTTCTCCACCCTCACCCAGTCCCAGCGCCATGGGCAACATGCCGATTATCATTGCCAGCGCCGTCATAATGACGGGGCGAAAGCGCGTGAAACCGGCCTCCAAGGCCGCCTCCGTCGCGTGCTTGCCTTCTTCCATCTGCTCCTTGGCGAAGCTGACCACCAGAATACTGTTGGACGTCGCAACGCCCACGCACATGATGGAGCCGATCAGCGCCGGAACGCTAAACGTGGTTTGGGTGGCAAAAAGAAACCAGAGAATCCCCGCCAGGGCAGCCGGCAATGCGGAGATGATGATCAGCGGGTCGAGCCACGATTGGAAGTTGACCACCACCAGCAGATAAACCAGCACGACGGAAAAGACAAGTCCGGCCAGCAGGCCGGAAAAGGACGAGCGCATGGTGGCAATCTGCCCGCGCACAGTCGTCCACGAGCCGCGGGGCAGCTTGCCTTGGCTCGCATCCACAACCCGGTCGATATCGCGCGCCACGCTACCGAGGTCCCTTCCCTGCACTGAGCCATAAATATTGATGACAGGCTGAACGTTGTAATGCGAAACCGCTGCCATGGAAGCTCCGCGACTGATGGACGCCAGATTGCCGAGAATCTGCGGCGGCGCGCCGGTGGTGCTGGCGATGGGAATATTCTCGATATCCTGGAGGGAGTCCACGCGGTATTGCGGTGTCTGGGTGGTAATGTTGTAGCTCACGCCGGTGCGCGGGTCCATCCAGAACGTGGGAGCAGTTTGAAAACTGCCGCTCAGCGAGATGAGCAGGTCGCTGGCCACATCGCGCGGCGTGAAGCCCACCTGCGCGGCCCGGGTGCGGTCAATATCCACCTGAAGACGGGGAAGGTTGAACGGCTCCTGAATGTGCAGATCGACGGCGCCGGGAGTGTACTTGAGCCGGGCCAGCAGATTCTCGGCGAATTGCCGGTTGGCAATCATGTTGTTGCCCACCACCTGCACGTTGATGGGCGCAGGCAGCCCGAAATTCAGAATCTGGCTGATCATATCCGAGGCGAGAACGTAAAACGTCACGCCGGGGTATTCCCGCGCCAGGCGCAAGCGCAGGCGGCGAACGTACTCCTCGGTGGGACGATGATTTTCATTCAGCGCCACCATGATGTCCGCATCTTCGGTGCCGATGGGGCCGGAGTGGCTGTAGGAGAGGTTGACGCTGCTGTAGGGCACTCCGATGTTATCAATGATGTTGCCGAGTTCGTTGGGCGGAATCTCCTGGCGAATGGATCGCTCCACGGCGTCGCACAGGCTCGCCGTATCCTCAATGCGCGTGCCGGTGGGAGCACGAAGGTGCAGGGTGAATTGCCCGCTGTCAACCTTGGGGAAAAAGTCCTGGCCGATCCAGGGCATCAATAAGAAGGAAGCTGCGGCGGCTCCTAACATGCCGGCCGCAAACCAAACGCGATGATGCAGGCAACCCGCCAGCCACCCTTTGTAGCGCCCACGCACCCGCTCGAAGGCGTGCTCGAATTTCAGTTGCAGGCGTGCCAGCAGGTGGGCCTGCGCCTGGGCTTCCAAATTAGCCGCCTCATGCTCGTGCCCGCGCAACAGGTATCGCGCCATGGTGGGCACAAGCGTCCGCGAGAGCAGGTAGGACGCCAGCATGGCGAAGCTCACCGCTTCCGCCAGCGGAACGAACAGGTGGCGGGCGACTCCGGTGAGGAAAAACATGGGTACGAAAACGATGCAGATGGAGAGGGTGGAGACAAACGCCGGAACCGCAATCTGCGCCGCGCCATCCAGAATGGCCGTCAGCACTTCCTTGCCCATGGCGATGTTGCGGTTGATGTTCTCGATTTCCACCGTGGCATCGTCCACCAGAATTCCCACCGCCAGCGCGAATCCGCCCAGGGTCATGATGTTAATGGTTTCGCCCAGCGCGCTGAGCACGACGAGCGAGGTCAAAACGGAGAGCGGAATCGACACGGCGATGATAAACGTGCTACGCCAGCTTCCCAGGAAAAGCAGAATCATGGCGGCCGTCAGGATCGCAGCGATCAGGCCTTCCCGGATGACGCCCCGGATGGCGGCTTCTACGAAAATCGACTGGTCATTCAGGAAATGGGTCCGGAGTTGCGGGGGCAACCCTTTTACGATGCGGGGCAGTTCTTCCTTGATTTGAGAAATGATGTCGAGCGTTGAGGAATTGCCCGTCTTCATCGCCGTCAACAGAGCCGCGCGTTGGCCATCCACGCGCACAATGTTGGTTTGGGGCGGAAAGCCATTGCGCACGTGCGCCACGTCGTGGATGTAAATCACCGTGTTGCCGGAGGTCTCGATCGGCAGGTCGTTCAGTTCCGCCGTGGTGAGCGGGCTACCGTTGGTCTCCACGTCATACTCGTACTGGCCGATCTTGGAAGTCCCCGAGGGAAGGATCAGGTTCTGGGAGTTCAGGGCGTTCACCACATCCAGAGGGGAAAGGCCTTTGGCTTGAAGCGCCGCCGTGTCAAGGTCCACTTGAACTTGCGGCATCTTTCCGCCATAAGGCCAGGGGATGGCGGCGCCTTCCACATCCGCAAGTTGCACGCGGATGAAATTCGCACCCAGGTCAAACAACTGCTGCTCGGAAAGCCCGCGACCGGAGAGTCCGATTTGCAGAATGGGCACTGTGGAGGCGCTGTACTGAATGATAAGGGGAGGCGTGCTGCCGGGCGGCAATTGCCGAAGCTGAGTCTGGCTAATGGCCGTGACCTGGCTCAGCGCGGTGCTGATGTCGGCGCCGGGTTGAAAGAAGATCTTGATGACCGATTCGCCGCTTAGTGACTCGGACTCAATGTGCTCGATGTCATTCACCGTCAGGGTCATCGAGCGTTCGTTTATCACGGTGATACGCTGGGCCATCTGCTCCGGTGAAAGGCCGGCGTAGTTCCAGAGCACGCTCACCACTGGGATATTGATGTTGGGGAAAATGTCTTTGGGGGTGCGAAGAATGGCGAGGCAACCCAAAATCATGATGACAATCGCCATCACAATGAACGTATACGGTCGGCGCAGGGCTAAACGGACAATCCACATGGTTGAAAATTCAGAAACTGAATTCTTCCGCCGGCCGAGTCCTGTTGTCCCACGACCGGCAGAAGAATGATATTAACCCGACGCTTAGAAGGCAGTGGTGGAATGCCGAATTTCAAGCGCCTTTCCACCTAAACGACAAATATTCAACTTGCTTTCCGGTAGAGAAATAGGCATGTCAGGTTCCAATTGCCATTAATCTCTGTATACCTTACAATACCTTGATAATACACGGCTTAATGCTTTTAAATGATTCGACAGGAAAGGTTTATGTAGGCTATGGCGGTCATTTTGACGTCAATATATTGACGCCTGACGCGTTATCGTCAGGGGGTTGGCCTGTTGATGTTCAGCTTCCTCATCTTATAAAACAGCGTGGTGCGTTTGAGGCCCAGGCGCTCGGCCGCCCCGCCCGGGCCGCCGAGCACTCCGCCTGCCTCGCGCAGGGCGCGGATGATCTGCTCGCGTTCCGAGTCCTTGAGCGTACGCGGGCGGCGCTGGATTTCTCGGCTGGCCTGCTTTAATTCCGAAAGCGGAGCCTGAAGCGTTGAACCCGAGGTCAGAATGGCAGCCCGCTCAATGAAATTCTGCAACTCCCGCACATTGCCCGGCCAATGGTAGCGCTTCAGGGCGTCCATGGTTTCTACAGGGATGTTGAGAATGCGCTTGTCCATTCGGCGTCCGTACTTGTCAGTAAAATGCGCGGCCAGTAGCGGAATATCCACAGTTCTTTCCCTCAGAGGCGGCACCAGAATCGGGAAAATGTTCAAGCGGTAGTAGAGATCGCTGCGAAATTCCGAGTTCTCCACCATCTGCGCCAGGTCGCGGCTGGTGGCGGCGATGACGCGCGCGTCAACGTGCAGCGTCCGCGTGCTGCCCAGACGCTCGAATTCCTGCTCCTGCAAAACGCGCAATAGTTTCGGCTGCAATTCCAGTGGAATATCACCGACCTCGTCGAGAAATAGTGTTCCCTGATGTGCCAATTCGAAGCGGCCGATCTTCTGTGCGATGGCGCCGGTGAATGCGCCCTTCTCGTGGCCAAACAGCTCGCTTTCGAGCAACCCCAGGGGAATGGCGGCGCAGTTCACGCTCACGAACGTGCGCTCTCGCCGCGGGCTGATGGCATGAATGGCGCGCGCCAGAACTTCCTTGCCCGTGCCGGTCTCTCCAAGAATCAGGATCGTCGACCCCGTCGGTGCCACCAGTTCCGCCTGCTTCAGCACCCGCTTGAATGGCGCGCTTTCGCCGATGATGGCCTCAAAATCGTGGTCGGTGCGAATTTCTTCGATCAGGTAATCTCTTTCTTCCGCCAGCCTCTCGCGGGCATCCGAAAGTTTTTGGAAATTGAGCGCGTTCTCCACGCCGATGGCGATTTGCGCCGCCAACTGTGCGAGGAATTCGAAGTCGCCGGCGGAGAAAACGTCCTCGCCCAGGCAGCCGAGGTTGAGTGTTCCCAAAACCTTGCCGCGCGTAATCATGGGAAGAATGCAGACGGATTTGAATCCCCTGGCCGCAAGCGCAAATTGCGGTCCAAAGGCGGTGAGGGCCTCTCGGTTGAGCAGCAGTGGCTTGCCGGTCTCAATAACTTGCGTTGCGGGCCTGCCTGCCGCAGGGACAACAATTTCCTCTTCCCACGCCTCGCCGCCGTCCGAAAACTGGCGCGCATATACGCGCAGAAACCTGCCGTCCTCTTCCGGCAAGGTGACGCTGGCGTAGTCGCTTTCCATCACCCGCCGCACGCTAGCAGAGATCGCTCGAAACAATTGCCGCAGGTCGAGGTTGGAAACCACGCTGTTGCTGAGGTCGAGAAGCAGTTTCAGCCGGTCGCGCTCCTGCTCGAGCTGGTGACGCAACGCTTGCGCCGCCTGATGGCCCAGCGTGTTGTCAACCGCCGTGGCCACCTGCCGCGCCACAAGCTGGAGGAATTCCATGCCCTCCTTGCCGTAGGTGCCCGCATGCTGGCTGCCGAAGCCAATCGCTCCCAGACGCTGATGTGGCGTGGTGAGCGGCAGAATGCAAAAGGATTTGACGTTGATTTCCCGAAGTGATTCGAACGCCGCCCGGAATCGCGTCTCCTGCTCAAGATCGGGAATCACCAGCACCTGCTGCTGTTCCCATACCCAGCCGCTGGGCGCGTCTTCGACAGGCCGCTCGACAAAATCCAAGTAGGCGCGCGAGGGCGTCTCGACAATGTGCACGCGCATGACGTTTCGCTCGGGCTCATGCAGCACCAGCCAAAGCGTGTCGAATTTCACCAATCGCGGCAGGCGCTCCTTCAGGTCGTGAAACAGAGCGGGAAGACCGCGGTGCGTGGCAATGGATTCTGTGACCTCCAGCAGGATTTGATGCTGCGAGGCGGGAGGTTTCACTTTCTCCTCTGTTCCTTCCGGGAGAGGCATAACTCAAAGGATACTACAGTTCGGCCCGCCACTCGCGTGACAGAAGGCCGCGTGTTGCCTGAGTCCAATTTGGTATCGGGGGAAATCGCCCTAAGGCTTTATCGCTGCCGCACCCGGGAGAATTCGGGAGTCGGAAGTAAATTTTCTGTATCCCGAAAAGGTTTCTTCCCAATGGTAGTCGTCGTTTGTGAACAATCCGATCCGAGCGCTGGCGCTCAGCGACATCCGCCGGGGCAGCCAGATTTCATCGTTTACGCGGGTCTGCTCGATTTGAATTTCCGTTCCCTTGTGAATGCGCAGGAGGAAAAACCCCCAGGAAATCGTGTCGAGCGTCCGGACCTCAAGTTTAATGCAGCCGTAATCCTGCTTGCTGACCCAGATTTTGCCCTGCATTTTGGAGAGAATATCCGCGTGCGGCTGCGTGGGATGAAAGTCCGGACGCGGAGTCGCCTCCACCACCCAGGCGGCGTGACCGTCAACCTGCTCCTCGCCCACAATGCGAAAGTCATAGGCATTGATGACGTCGCGAATGAACGCGCGATCTTCCTCGCGCTGCTTTTCGTGCCGGGCCAGGCGCCTGGCGCTCTCTTCCGGGCTTTCATCACGGCGCTCGGCAAATACTTTGTCAAACTTCTCCTGTTCTTCGCGCTGATCTTTTTCGCTCAGCGGCTGATCGTTCTTTTGAATGCGCCGGGAATAGGGCTGGTCGTAGAGGATCGTCACATCGTAGGTGTTGATCTCATGTTTTTTCACCGAACCGTTCTTGCCCATCACCTTCAGCTCCTCGCGCCGCTCGAAAGTGTAATCGCGCGCGCGGCGGAAGCCGTTCTGGTCAACGTCCAACGCGCGTCGCACAATTTCCTTGGGGTCGGCTGTGGGCGGAAGAGATTGCGGTGGTGGCGCCGGAGCGGGCTGCTGCGCGCGCGTCACCGCACCGATTGCCAATGCTACAACGGCAACCACGCAGGTCTTTCTGATCCTACTGCGCATGAAGATTATGATAGCCGGTTTTTGTGGACGGGTTGTCCGTATCTGAGACTGAAACCGGTAGCCATCTCCGAGGAGGCCCTCACGCGTTCACTTGGGCGATGCGGCTGATCAAATCGGATTGTTCGCTGGCGCTCTCGGCGCCGATGGTCATGGCGTGGAGGATTCCCAAGTTCAGGGCGAAGTGCAGCGCTTCATCCTGGCGGGTGCGCATATCGCCCTGGCCTAGAATCTTCATGCCGACAATTCCCTTTCCGTTGGCGTGCCCTTCTGCGAGAACAGCTTTGACGGTGTCAGGATCGGCATCCATATGCGAGCCGATGGGATTGATGCGCGAGAGAATGATATCCACCCAGGGAGATGTTGATGCTAGTTTTAGAGCCTCAAGTTTGTGGCAGGAGCAACCGTGCGCGCGAATCACGCCCTTATCCTTCAGCTCGGAGAGCACGTCCATGGTGGGCCGGAAGCGTTCCGTCCAACCGTCTTCGGTCATGCCGTGCATCAGAACGATATCGATGTAGTCTGTGTTCAATTCCTGCCGAAAGCGATCAATATCAGCGCGCATTTTGGCGGAATCGCGCGAGTCGGACTTGGTCAGGATGGTCACTTTTTCGCGGGGAATGTGCTTCAGCGCCTCCGCCACGTGCGGGTGCGAGCCATAGGAGTCAGCAGTGTCGAAGAAGCGCAAGCCATTGTCGTACCCGCGCCACAGCAGATCGCCTAGGCCCTTCAGGCCGAGAGCGGTTTGATTTGAATGGTGACCGGATCCGATGGTGCCGGTGCCGCAAGCGAGGCGGCTGGTTTTGATTTCGGTCTTGCCCAGCACGATCGTGTCTGAAGCACGAAAGCGCATCGTCGAGGCCGGTGCCAGCCGCGCAAACGAAGTCGTGCCCACCCAGGCTGCGCCCGCGCCCATAGCTGTAGTTTTCAGGAAGTCCCGGCGTTTCATGTTGCCCTCCCCTGATGATCGAGTTTGACTACCCTTGGCTCGTCGAAGCCCGGCCCGCGGAACGCACAGATTACCACGCTTAACCGGCCGTTCCAAGCGGGAAAATGTGTAAATAACGAAGTAGGAAGTAGAGCAGAGATACGCGCCTTTTGCGTTTCTCTGCGGCTTTTGTCCGTGTCATCCTCGCCAGCCGGCATCTGCAGCGGATAGCCTCTAACCACAAAGCGAGCAGAGAGCCACGGAGAAGGTTTTCGCTGTGTAGCTCGATGATTTCTGTGGTGAGACCCATTCTTGCGCGCTTTTGGCCAATTCGCGCAGCGGATAGCGTATTTTTTACACTCGATCCTTTGTTTTCACCAACTTCTCAGGAGGTTCCTTCATTTTTTATTTTTTTGCCTGAATTCTCCACGCGGGCAGCCGACATGTGTAGGCTTTCCGATCCTCGATCGGACGGAGAAGCCCGGCGCCGGCTAAGCCCGCCTCGCGACGGTCCCTGGGGACCCGAAAGATGCTCACCCCCTTTTTCATCCCAATTCATCCCACCATTTTTTCGCGCGCACGTGCGGTAATTTCGTGTAAGAATCGTGCACGTAGCCCCAAAAACGCGTAATTTGTAGCCCCCCTTTTGTATCGAGAACTGAAAAAATTTCCCTAAAAACTATCTAACCAATTTTTTTATCAATAAGATAGCCATTATAAGTTTAATTGCCTAATTTTCAATAATATAGGCTGTGCATTTTTCCAGGTCCTTTATTTTCATAGACATTCCCGGATTGTTCTGAAAATATTTTGTTCTTTCGATTCTGCGTTCGGAACTGCCGCGTGGGCGGAAAAACCCCTGCGATGTGCCGAATGCGCCGCCAAGGCATGTGCAGATTCCCTCAGCGAAACCAATCATGCGCGCAGAAGCGCAATTTGGCTTCCATGATCGATAAGAATATAAACTTTGCAGCGAGCGACTGAGCCTAAGGCAGATTATGGGCATTCGAGCACTTATCTGACCCACATTTCTAAGCAATCCACTGGGGGATTTCACCCACCCGCTGCGTGATTTTTCGGGGCACGGCCTATGATTCGGGGGTCCGGGGCGGCGTGCGGGCACCGTAGCGGCGATCTCCGAATAAAGGGGGTCACTCCGAATTAAGGGGTCACCTTTTATCTTCACCGACGATTAGATAGAATGCCGCCATGGGCAGAGTCAGACGGGTCGATGTTCGCGGCACGATTTACCATGTGCTGATCCGCGCGAACTTTCGTTTCCCAATTTTCAAGGATGCCGATAAAGTTCCTGCCCCTTTTTCTCCTCTGCGTTATTCGCGACCCTGTCGCTCACTTTAGTTTTACCTGGTTGCGCGGAAATTTGTGGCTGGCCGCGGAAGGAAAATGAGCTGAGGGTAACATGCCTCAATCTTCAAGTCTCATTCGGATGCACCTCAAAATGCGAGATAGGTCCAACCGCCGTTCCCTCATTATATTCGCTGGGGCCATGGTTGCCAGTGTCGCATGGGCTCTTGTCGCACGACTCGTCGCTCCTGGTTTTATCCGTTCCGCTTACAACGGCACCAGCTGGGCGGTTCTCAATGGAATGATTACTAATAGGGCAATCCACCCGGTCTCGTATTATCTCGACATCTGGAATATATTCGCCTCACACATGTTGCTCTTCGTCTTGTTCTCCGGGCTACTTGTTCTTTTGGCTGCACGGCCGGAAATACAGGACGCTTTTTGGGGGCCGGAAACCATTATCCTCGCACACGGACCGGCAGCAAAGGCAGAACTTGAAGGCGTGACGGCAAAAGCCCAAGCAGTCGTGGGGCAGGATCTGGCACGATTCGTTCGAACCCGGGAGATAGCTTCCTTTGGGGCGATCCTGTTCCTTGCGCTG
>JASHSC010000636.1 GCA_030036915.1 Terriglobia bacterium | reverse complement strand
GTGGATTCCACACTCTATTCCGGAAGCCTGATGGGCACGGACCTGCAAATCATCGAGAAGACGGGCTGGGACGCGAAAACAGGCTACCCCGTGCAAGGAATTCCCACACCTGTCCCCGGCAGCGCGCAGGAGCAAACTTTGAAAGTGGAATTGCCGTGGCCGCCGCCCTCGCCCCACGCACCGGTTTACGTCTGGCTGCGCGGTGAAACCACGGGAAGACTCACGGATGTGAAGTACTGATCGCGGACTATCCCCGCTTCTCCATCGGAACCACGTCGCGAATCTCCTGGCCGGTATAAATCTGGCGAGGGCGCGCGATCTTTTGTTCAGGATCGGTCACCATTTCCTCCCATTGTGCCAGCCAGCCCGCCGTGCGCGGAATGGCAAACAGCACGGTGAACATTTCACGATGGAAACCCATCGCCTGGTAAATGATGCCGGAATAGAAATCGACATTGGGATAGAGCTTGCGCTTCACGAAGTACTCGTCTTCCAGCGCAATGCGCTCGAGTTCGAGGGCGATATCGAGCTTGGAGTTCTTGCCGGTGATCTCAAACACCTGCTCGGCGGTTCGCTTGATGATCCGCGCGCGGGGATCATAATTCTTGTACACGCGGTGGCCGAAGCCCATCAGCTTGCCTTTGCCTTCCTTGATCCCTTTAATGTAAGCGGGTACGTGGTCCTTGGTGCCGATTTCGTCGAGCATCCTCAGCACTTCTTCATTCGCGCCGCCGTGCAGAGGGCCGGAGAGTGCCGCGGCCGCCGCCGCTGTCGCCACAAAGGGGTCGGCCTGCGAGCTGCCCACCGAGCGCATCACATTGGCGCTGCAATTCTGTTCATGGTCGGCGTGCAGAATGAAAAGAATATCGAGGGCGCGCGCCAGGACAGGGTTCGCCTGGTATTTGGGCTCGGCCATCCTCCACAGCATGTTCATGAAATTTTCGGTGTAGCTCAGATCGTTGTCGGGATAAACGTAGGGATAACCGAGGCCGTGGCGGTAGGTGTAGGCGGCAATCGTCGGAACCTTTCCGATCAGGCGATACATCTGGAGCCGGCGGGACTCGGCATCGTGTACGTTGCGGGCATCGGGATAAATTGTCGCCAGCGCCGCCACCGTGCTGATGAACATGCCCATGGGATGCGCGTCGTATCGAAAGCCCTCCAGAAAGTGCTTGGTGGATTCATGCAGCATGGTGTGATGAGTGACTTTATCCACCCAGGCTTTCAATTGCGCCGCAGTCGGCAATTCACCGCAAATGAGCAAATAAGCCACTTCCAGGAAGGTGCATTTTTCGGCCAGTTGTTCGATCGGATAGCCGCGGTAACGAAGAATACCTTTGTCGCCGTCGATAAAGGTGATGGAGCTGTGGCATGACGCCGTATTCATGAATGCCGGATCGTAGGTCATCAAACCGAAATCCTCCGCCCCGGTCTTGATCTTGCGCAGGTCCATGGCGCGGATCGTTCCCTTGTAGAAGGGAACCTCGTAACTTGTGTTCGTCCGCTTGTCCAGAATGCTGAGGCAGTCGTTCTCCATGCCCTTTCCCCCTTACTCAAGATGACCCGCTGGCCGCGTCTCGGGTTGTCGATGGCGTGAGCCTGACCGCGGCACCCAAGTGGTGATTATATTTGTGTTTGCGGTGAATTGCGCCAATGTTTTCTGATATTGCCGATCAAAAATTTGAATCGGCATGTTGCCCATGCCTCGCGCCCGTGCGGGCCGGCGAATTTCGTGCCGCCGCACTGACCGCCAAGCGAAAAATCAACCCATCGCAGATCACTTTCCGAGGTCGCCCGGTCCGTGTTTGTGCGAATGGAGGTGAGGGTGGGAATGAGTAACGCCTGCACCGTGGATATGCCGGTGAGCGTGAAGAAGGCTGGTCTGCTCGAGCAGTGATTGCTGGGCCAGAATCTCATCTGGCGATCCTTGCGCTGCCACTTTTCCCGCCTGAAAAACGATACACTGGTCGGCGATGTCCTGAACGATGTCGAGGTCGTGTGTGGCGGTCACCACCGTCTTCCCTTCCCCTCGCAGACCCACCAGGAAGTCGATCATCTGGCTGGCACTGCGGGGATCGAGCGCCGCGGTGGGCTCATCAAGCAAAAGCACTTCCGGATCGACCACCAGAATGGAGGCCAGCGCCACGCGCTTTTTTTCGCCAGTGGACAAATGATGAGGCGAGCGGTCTTTGAGGTGCGGAATTTTCATGACCTCCAGCATTTTCTCTACCGCGTCCTTAATACGCTCACGGGGCCATCGGAGCTGCAAGGGCCCGAAGGCGACTTCGTCAAAAACGGTCGGGCAAAAAAGCTGGATATCGGGATTCTGAAACACCAGCCCCACGCGGCGCCTGAACCGGCGCGAGAATTCGGAATTCTGCAAACTCTCTTCGCTCAGCGGTTCACCGCAAAACGTCACGGCGCCTTTCTCCGGAAACGCCAGCCCGTCGAGCACTCGCAGCAAGGTGGATTTCCCCGAGCCGTTCGCTCCCAAAAGCGCAATTCGCTTGCCGGGCGGAATGGACAAGCTCAGATTGTCGAGCGCCGTCACCTGGCGATAGCGGTATGTTACCTCCCGAACCTCGAAGACCTGAGCTGGCTGAGGATTTTGATTATTTCCCATAGTAAATTGCAGCGGCCGCCAGCGCGGCAAACACGCTCAGCATGATCCAGTCAAGCGCGCGGGTTCGAAAATCATCCAGCAGGTAGACCTCACCCTCGAACCCACGCGCCAGCATTGCGCTATACACATCGCCGCCAAGCTGCACCGTTCTGGACAGCAAAACGCCCACGCTGGCTGCGGCCAAACGACGATAGTCCGAACCCGCCATTTCGCCCACCATGCGGCTCCGCCGGGATTCCAGCATATCGCGGGCATTATCGAGTAATAGAAAAATGTAGCGATACGCCATGCCGATAGTCACCACCACCACAGCCGGAACGCGGAGAACCCTCATCGACTTCAAGATGCAAACCCAAGGAGTCGAAAGGATTAACAGCACCGAGAGGGTGGCGGCGGTTTCGACCCGGGCCACGAGATAGCTCGCGCTCGTCAACCCTTGCGCGGTCAAGGGCCAGCCCAACCCGGGCAAATGCCAAACCATCCTGCCGGGAATTACGAAGGGCGCGGGCAGAGCGATGACTCCCGTGAAGAGGAGCACGGGGACCCAAACACGTTTTCCCAAAAGCAGAGGAGAGACGCCTGAGCCGGCACCGAGTGCGAGAGCAACAACGAAGATCAACCCGATGGTCCAAAGTTTGTGAACCATCGCCGAGGTGACCACCAATCCCACAATGCCAACCAGCTTGATGCGAGGGTCAAGACTTTGGAGCAGGCCGCGAGCTTTAGCGAGATCTTCAGCGTCCAGGGCGTGTTCCAGAAGCTTGAAGAACCCGGCGAGGGTATTTTCAAGAAAGTTCATAGGGTTTGCCGCGCGCGCGCGTTGCGAGCGAGCCTGCAAGCAGTGAAACTAAAATGACGGCCCCAACGCCGAACATTGCGGAGAGCGCGTAGCCCACCGCGGGCCGGCGAACGAAGCTCGGGGCGTATTGCGGGAAGGGTGCGGTCCAAAGCGCCGCGAGCCGCTCCAACCCGCTCGGCGCTTGGACGGGTGGCGCAAAGCGGCCGGAAGCCTGGGCGATTTTTTCGCGCTGTTGTGGGTTGGAGAAATCCCGCGCGCTCCACTCACCCCAGGCCGTGCCGGCGGCCAGAATCCCCAGCGGAGTCAACACAAGGAGCAGGGCCAGCGCCGCCCACAGCGGACGCACGCCACGCCACGCGCCTGTGCCCGGCGCGACGGCCCCTTTTCCCTCCTCAGCGATTCCGCCGGGAGCGGATACTTTGAGAAGAGCCGGGTTCGTTCGCTGAAGATAGGCCACGACGCCTGCGGTTAAAACCAGTTCGGCCAGACCGGCAAAGGTCAAATGGCCAATCATCATGGCGGGAAGGGTGATGCGAAGTGGATAGGGCGCGTAAAGCGGGGCGCCAGTTGGATCTTTGAAGTACACGGGCTGAATCCCAAATTCCACCGCTGCAAATAAGGCCGAGGTGTTGATCGCAAGGTATCCCGCCAGCGCGGCTGCCACGACCCTTCGCGAGG
>JASHSC010000635.1 GCA_030036915.1 Terriglobia bacterium | reverse complement strand
ACCAGCCGCTTTGAGGCCTCACACTCCAGCCTGGTGTTTTCCTCTTTCGCGTGGAGAATGACTGGGGAGGAGGGCGTGGCTTCTTTCAGCATTCTGCCCCTCCCCGCTCTGCATGTTTCCGGATCGTTCCATACTTCCACAGACGTTCAATTCCTGGGGCGAGTTCTCAAGGCGCCGGAATTGCGCGAGGGCAATCTTGTGGTGGACGGAACAGGAAAATTTGAAGACGGAAACATTACTGCGCAAGGCCAAGCGCGGGCTCGCAAGTTTGCAATTCTCGCGCCCGGCAGCCGGCCGCTGCTTCTGGAGGCAACTTCGAACTACGCCTGGGAAAAGGGTCAGCTCAAACTGAGCGATCTCCTGGTCTCGACTTGGGGCGGGACGGTGCAGGGATCGTTAGAGGCGGATTTTCGTACTTCGCCGGCGAGATTTCGCCTGAGCTCACAAGTTCGACAGGTGCGGCTGGAGCAGTTTCTGAACTCCGCGAGCGGACCTTCCGCCTTCGTGGGCCAGTTGCACCCGGTTTCAGTTGCCGGCGGCGGAGTAAACGCCGCGTGGACCGGACGGGGCCAGGGGTTGGAAGCGAATTTTGATCTTGGCTTTGCCGCGCCCGCTGGCGCACCCTTCAACACGCTTCCGATCAACGGCACGGCGCGCGGCACTCTCCGGGAGGGAGGCGGATGGGTCCTTCAACTTGACGCCTCGCGCTTCGAAACACCCCACTCCACCGTGTCAGCGCAGGGCACGCTTGCGGAGTACGCCCTGCCTTCCGACTCTGCTGACCCGCTCGCGATCAACGCCTCCACGGACAGGTTTGAAGAGTGGCAACCGCTCATCCAGTCGCTGGCCGAACTCCCTTCCCCCATTCCGCTGGAGCTGAAATCGCGCGCGGAAGTTTCCGGCCAACTCAGCGGCGGCTTGGATGCTCCTGCCTTCCAGGGAAATGTGAATTTGGGCGAATTCCAGTATCAAGGATGGGCGTGGGACCGGCTGATGGCGGGGGTCACCCTCAATCCCAGCTTCGTTCAGCTCTCCAATGGGCGACTTCAGCGCGGCAATAGCTCTCTTGAGCTGAATGCCTCCGTTCAGCTCAGCCACTGGCAGGCAACTCCCGGTTCCAGGATGCGCTTCTCCGCCCAGGCGCGGAGCACTCCACTCGGGGGGCTGAAGGCCGCCCTCAATTCGGATTTTCCCATCCTCGGCTCCATCTCCGGACATATGGAAATCGAAGGTACGCGCGCAACCTTGAAGGGCTCCGGCGAGCTTCGCATCGATGGCGGAACCCTCTATGACGAGCCGTTCGATTCCTTTTCCACTCAATTGCAGGTGGCGAATTCCAGTTGGAGATTCCAGAACATTCGTTTGTCGAAAGGCCTTGGAAAACTTCAGGGCGAAGTAACATTGGAGCCGGAACGCAACTTCGCGTCTGGACAACTGACGGGAAGCGATTTCTCATTGTCCGATCTGCACACTTTGCCCATTGGCCGTTCAAGCGCGGCCAATCATGGAGATCTGGAAGGCCGTTTGGGCTTTGAGGCGCGAGGCTCGGGCACGCTGGAAGAGTTTCACCTGCAATGCCCCTGGCGCATTCAGAGCCTGAGCGTTTCGGGGACACCGCTGGGCGAGCTTTCCGGCACTCTGAACGGCGAGGGGAAGGAATTGACACTCGAAGGTGATGACAAAAGCCCCTCGGGAAACCTGCATTTCACCACCAGGACCACCGCCGCGGCGGATTGGCCCATGACGGCGGATGGCGAGTTTTCGGCCCTGCGCGCGGATCCGTGGATTCGCGCGTTCTTCAGCCGGCCATTTGGGGCCCAGGTAACGCTGGTCGGCGCCTTTCACGCCGCGGGCCCGCTGCGCGTTCCTGAGAAAATCGAATCCCAATTCCATGCCACCGAGCTGGAAGTTGCTTTCCCAAGTATCCGCTGGCGGAACGATCAGCCCCTGGATGTACGGTACGCGAATGGCAACCTGAAATTCACCCGCTTTGTCTTGCGCGGACCCTCCACGGAGTTAGGCGTCGAAGGGAACGTAGACCTCCGTCGCGGTGGGGCGCTGGCCATCACCGCCCAGGGCACGGCCAATGCCACGCTACTGACCGTATTCGACCCCAATCTTCAGGCTACCGGTCGCTCGAGCCTGAAATTGAGCCTGAGCGGAACCTCCGCGCACCCTCTGATGAACGGATCCATGGATATTCAGGATTTGAGCCTGGGTTACACCGGGCTGCCCTTCGGCCTCAGTAATCTGCAAGGTACGATACAGCTTGAAGGCGAGCGCGCCGTCATCCGCTCCCTGCGCGGCATCAGCGGTGGAGGAACCGCCAGCTTGAGCGGGTTCGTGACCCTTGCGGAGACTCCCCAGTATGAGGTGAACATCGAGCTTCGCCAGGTGCGCATCCGCTACCCGCCCATGTTCACTTCCATATTTGACGGAAATCTGCACCTGGTAGGCGGCGTCGAGCAGGCGCAATTGCAAGGCGACCTGGTTGTTCACCAGATCGTTCTAAATGAAAATGTAAATATTCTCGCAAAGATCATCGAGTCTACAGCTCCCATGGGTGAGCAGCCCGGCGCCGTCAATTCGCCCATCGCCTCAAAGATACGCTTGAATATCCGAGTGACTTCCGGTCCCTCCGTCCAGTTGCAGACCCCCAATATGCGGGTGGCGGGCGACGTCGACATGCGCATCCAGGGTTCGTTTGCCAATCCCGTGCAGGTCGGCACTATTCATTTTCTAAACGGCGAGACGGTCTTTCGAGGCAATCGTTACACCCTGGTGCGGGGCGACATGAACATGACCAATCCCTTCCGCACGCAAGCTTATCTGGACATTGAGGCACAGACGCAGGTGCAGAATTACAACCTGACGATGGACATCACCGGCCCCTTCGACCGTCTCAAATTTTCTTATCGCTCTGACCCTCCACTTGCGCAGACCGACATCATTTCGCTTCTCGCTCTCGGATATGTGCCGCAGGAAGGGGCCCTCCCCGCCCTGCAAGGCAATCCGACCACCAGTATCGGCGCTTCGGCAATTCTCTCTGAAGCCCTTTCCAGCCAGATCGGCGGACGCATTCAACACCTCTTTGGAGTGAGCCGAATCAAGATCGATCCTGATGTGGGCATGCCCGGCCTCAGCTCCGGCGAGCGCGTTACCGTGGAGGAGCAGCTTACTCACGGCCTGACGCTCACCTACATCACCGACACGGCCTACTCGCAATACACCATCGTGCAATTTGAACTGAACATCGGCAACAACATGTCGATACTGGGCGTCCGCGACCCGAACGGCGTCTTCGGGATCGAGTTCCGGTTTCATCATCGGTTTAAGTAGGCGTGCGGATTTCGCCATCCTGCGTCCGGAATTCGGAATCCACCATTCGAAATTCGCCGGGGCAGTCCCATAGCCGCATTTACCGCACTGATGCTATACTCGACGAACCGCGGGCAATTCCCAAGCCCGGCTCATGAAGAAGCCACGGAGAGGTGTCCGAGTGGCTGAAGGAGCACGCTTGGAAAGCGTGTTCACGAGCAATCGTGACGTGGGTTCGAATCCCACCCTCTCCGCCATGTACCAAATGGTACGTGGATCCGCCATGTTTCCTAAGGTCAATGCCCGACCCCACTCTGGACTCGCGACGGTTGACGCTGTTACACAAAGAGTGTATGTTACATGAATTATCTATCGGTTTGCACAAGCAAGCAGCCGAGGGGGGGGCAGTTAGGTGCGAATGGACAATAAGGGCAAAGGAGCTGGCGCCTTCAAGGTCCTTGACCTCTGAGTCTACCGATCACAGAATCAGGGGAAGCCGTAGAGAGTCCGAGAAAAAAATATTTGCGAACGAACCTGGAATGGTGTTGAAAACAAAAGAACTGTGGCAGAATGCCACACCAAAATGCAGGGGGCTCGCAAGGAAATACAGACTTCGCGAGCCTGAATCACTTAAAATGCAGCGATGTTCTGGAATTTTTGAGCAGATGGGGGGAATCATGAATGAAGGTGCATCCGGGGATGTGTATGAAGATAAAGGATGACAAGAATCGAGAGGTGCGTTTTAGGCGGGGGAAAACCTGCGCGTCCCATCGTCCCCCCTGCGAGTTGCGAAACTATCTATTGGGGGGATTACCCCATAAGTTGCTGAAAATAAAGAGTCCACTTTCATGACATCTTGCTCAAAACGCGCAATTATCATCGGTTTGGCTTTGGCAATCACCGGGCCATGGATTAGCCTCACTGACATTAATAATTCAGAGGCGCAAGAATGGACCCATCAGCCACCCCAGGCAGCTCCTAAGGGGCCCTGGTCCGACAAATCGCCGTCCCCGGACTGCCGTGCCGATCTGCTGATCGAGCAAATGACCTTGGACGAAAAAATCACTCTCGTACACGGTGATACCGGGCAGGAAGCTTTGCAGAACTCACTGGGCGGCGGAGGATTTGTTGCCGGCATTCCCCGGCTCGGAATCCCTGCGTTGCAGATGACCGATGGAAGGTCCGGCGTGGCGAACATCGGGTACACGGGGCGATACGCCACGGCGCTGCCTTCCGCTTTGGCGAATGGAGCCAGTTGGGACCTGCAGGCTTCCTACAATTTCGGCGCGCTCATCGGCCGTGAAGCCCGCGACCTGGGTTTTAACGTATCGCTGGGCGGCACCGCCAACCTGATTCGCGAGCCGCGCAACGGCCGCAACTTCGAGTGCCAGGGTGAAGACCCTTTGCTGGTGGGGAAAATGCTCGGCAGCGAGCTGAAAGGCACGCAGGCGCAAGGAGTGATCGGCAACATCAATCGCTTTGCCGCGAACGACCAGGAAACCGGCCGGATGGTGTTGAACGTCAAAATTGACCCACGCGCCCTGGCGGAAACGGACTTGCGGGCATTCCAAATTGCCATTCAGGAATCCCAGGTCGGAACGGTGATGTGTGCTTATAACCGTCTGAATAATATTTATTCCTGTGAAAATCCCTACTTGCTTAACGATGTGCTGAAGAAGGCGTGGGGCTTTCCCGGTTGGGTGATGTCGGATTGGGGAGCGACGCACAGCACGGCGCCCTCCGCGCTTGCCGGGCTGGACCAGGAAATGCCGAGCGGCAAGTACTTTGGCGATTCCCTCAAGGCGGCGGTGGAAAAGGGCGAGGTGCCCATGGCGCGCTTGAACAGCATAGTGCATCGCATTCTGCGCACCGAATTCGCGCTCGGCGTGTTCGACCATCCGCCCGTCCTGCGGCCCGTCAACCCCTTCATTGGCGCAGAAGAAGCTCAGCGCGCGGAGGAAGCGGGCATCGTGCTGCTGCGCAACGCCAACGGCCTGCTGCCGCTGGATGCCTCACGCATCAAGACATTCGCGGTCATCGGCGAGCATGCAGAGGCTGGAGTGGCCTCGGGAAGCGGCTCCGACCAGGTGACGCCCGCTGAAGGAAATGCCGTGCCGGGAAACCCCTACGGCTGGCATCCCTCTTCCCCGCTCCGCGTGATGCGCGCGCGGCTTCCCAACGCGCAGGTGACGTTTGACGACGGCATCGACATTCCGCGCGCCGCCCAACTAGCGGCCTCCGTGGATGTGGCCGTGCTCTTCGTTCACCAACACGTTGGAGAGGGATACGACGTGCGAAACCTTCTGCTGCCTCACACGCAGAATGAAATGATTGCCGCTGTTTGCACGTCCAATCCGCGCTGCATTGTGGTGCTGCAAAACGGCGGGCCGCTGACCATGCCCTGGATCGACAGGGTGGGCGCGGTTCTGGAGGCGTGGCATCCGGGCATTCGCGGCTCAGAAGCTGTGGCCAACGTCATCTTCGGCGATGTGAACCCCTCGGGGAGGCTGCCCGTGACTTTTCCGAAGAGCGAAGCCGATCTTCCTCATCCCACGCTGGCCGGAATGGAGTATGTCCCGGAGAATGCCGACCATCACGCTCATATCAATTTCCCGCCATTTGAGGTGAATTACGACGAAGGCTTGAAGGTCGGATACAAGTGGTTTGAAGCCGAGGGCAAGGAGCCGCTGTTTCCCTTCGGCTTCGGCCTCTCCTACACCACCTTCGCTTACTCTGGCTTGAAGGCAACGGCCGAGAAGGAATTGCACATCAGTTTCGAGCTTATCAATACCGGCGCGCGCGACGGTGCGGAAGTAGCCCAGGTCTATGCGCGACTGCCGGAAAGCGCCGGCGAGCCCTTCAAGCGCCTGATCGGCTGGGAGAAGGTGCCGATTGCTGCGCATGAATCCAAAACCGTTTCGATTGACGTTGACCCGCAGAATCTCGCCATCTTCAACGTCCAAAAGGACGCGTGGGAACTGGTTGCGGGCGATTACACGGTATACGTCGGAGGTTCGTCGGAAAGTACGCCGCTAAGCACGACGGTGCGATGGAGCTCTGGGCCTTGAGGGGCGTGATTCATTCGGCCGGAACGAGAATGCGCTCTCTGCTTGGCCGGGCAAGCCATTCCGCCATTCTGCGCCCGAGTTGAATTCCTGGCTTCTCAATGCCGTGATAGAGCAGCACTGAGACGCCGGCCGTAAGCCCCGTGACCAGGACGATGTTTATCGGCCGTGCATAGTGAGCAATATGGGGCATCCGAGGAATGATTTTGAACCAACGTTCGGGCCAACTGCTGTCGCCCATGACGTAAATCATGATGGGGAAGTGCGAAAGATAAATGCCATAGCTGTAACGCGCAACGAGTTTCGCGGCCAAAGTCACCTTGGCCCCGCGAATTTCACGAAATAGTGGAATGACCAGGCCAAGACAGATGCCGAAGAGAGCGATGGAAAGCTCATAGGTGGCCGGAATCGAGGCTAGCCATGTCGAGGAGATCACCGCGATGGCAATCGGCCAGACCCAGCCTGGGAGCCGGCGATAGTTGCGCGTTCGCATCAAACGCCAGGCAAGAACTCCTCCCAGGAAGCATGGCACGTACCGGAGGATTGCATACCCCTCGCCGAAGCGAGGCTGCATGACCGCAAAGACCACGGAAGCTGCCCACGTCATCACCGAATAGAATATGGGGCGATTCCGGAGAAGAAGATAAAGGCAGGGAAGCACGAGATACATCTCGATCTCCAGCGGCAACGACCAAAGCGGGGCGACAAGGGAGGGGAACCTTGGCTGTGGGCCCTTGAAGAACATGTATTGCGTTAGCGTGAGGCTCTGCCAGAGATTTGGGGGAATCCATCGTGCATCAAAAACATAGGCGAACAGAACAAACGCAATGCTGAGCGGATAGATTCGCATCGCGCGACGAACATAGAATGGAATAAAGATATGCCAGCCCGGGTGATCGGTGCGCTCCAGCGACCACATCAAGACCAGACAAGTGTGGACGAAAAAGATAAGGACCCCAACCGCTCCCGTATGCCAGGCGAAGCCCCATTTGCGCCCCACACCATCTTGGATGTCGAAGTAATGGGCGACGAAAACCATTAACACGGCAATCGAACGCAAGACGTCTAGGTTGACGGATTCGCCGGATGGACGGTTGTGCGAAGAATCAGGATTAACAGCCAAATCAGCGGATAGTTTGGGCACAGCGTTTTCTCAAATGGGGCTCAATCCCCATCTCAGGTTTTTCACGTCCTGGATTGTCTTTAGGTCATTGTGCTGGTTTTCGCATGGAATTGCAACTCGGGGCGAATGCAATGAGTCCCAGCAATGGCAATCCCCGTCGAGATCGGATGCACCGGACGCAATCCCAATGGAAGGATCCGGCCAAGGAGCGCATCGAGGTGTTGGGCGCAATTCGCCTGTTGAGGCACGACAGACTGGAAGGTTTGATGGACGCCCGTGGATTGAAGTAAGCTAAAGGCCTGTGGGGGTGTAGCTCAGCCGGATAGAGCATCGGATTTCTAATC
>JASHSC010000059.1 GCA_030036915.1 Terriglobia bacterium | reverse complement strand
TCCATTCCCCACGGCTGGCCCAGCGGTTGAAGGAAATTCTCGACGTCTACCTCTCCGATCAGGCCAAATCGCGCTATCTGCAAACGGACGGAAAATACGCGCGCAGCCTGCACTGTAAGGCCGCGATTGCCGTCAACGCGCAAGCGTCCTTCCTGGCCGCGGCACATGAAACCGGCCGTCGCAGGATGCGCCCTTCCAAGCGAAGTCTGCGATAAATTTCCCGCAATGCTTGCCGGTTCTTTCATTGCAAAAAATGCGGCACAGGCCGGCGTGATATACTGTGCGGCCCAACAGGAGGAAACTTTGTTTCTCGCAGTCATACGCAAATGGTTTTGTCTCTCAATCTTCATTCTTGCTGCAGCCACCCTCGCGTGGGCCCAATCCACGCAATTGCCCTTGGGCCCCGCAATTCCATCTGAGCCCAGGACCAGTACGACATCGACATCCAACCCCGAAAATGGTGACGAAGCGCCCGTGCGCAGCGTCATTGACCCCGGTGTCATCACGACGCGGCAGGACATCACTCCCGCGGGCATCCAGGCGATTTTCGAGAGCCGAATTTATGGCGTGACGTTCGGCGCCACCAGCGCGGAGGTTTATGCGCTCGCAGCCCCGCGCCGCGGCTTGGTGATTTTCAAGATGGACTGGCAGACCAACAAAGTGCTCGAGGAAGTTCGCGCGCAGGGAACTCCCGGAAAGCAGGGGATTACGTTCGATTTGGTCTCAGGCGTGCCGCTCATCAGCGCCGTAGGGAACGAGAAAGTCGATGGGAAGGTGAAAAGTTCCGTACGATTGATCACCATGGACAACGGCGCGGAGAAGGTGATTGGACATTTGTTGGGCACGACGGCTGTTGGAGGCGTGGCTGTACCTGCGCCGACGCGAGAAACTGCGTCGCCGCGCTATGCCATCATTCCTCTGACCTTTGACGATGCAGCCGCTATCGTCGATTTGGGCACCGGCGCGCTCAAAGCGTCCGTGAAAACCGGAATCGCTCCCTTCGGCGCCGCCGTCAACGCCGCGAGCACCGTGGCCTACGTCAGCAATTGGGGCGGACGATTTCCGCGCCCGCACGATTTGACCGCTGCCACCGGCCCCAATAAGGGCGCCGACCTTGCCGTCGTGGATCGGCGGGGCATCGCGGCGAGCGGAACGGTGAGCCGCATTGACCTGACCACTGACAAAGTCACGGACCAAATTGAAGTGGGCTTGCACCCCACTTCTCTTGCCTGGGATGAAGCGCGCCACCGCCTTTTTGTATCCAACAGCAATAGCGATACGATTTCGGTAATCGATACGGCCCAAAATAAAGTCGTCGAGACGATTTCAGTGCAACCATTCAAGCGCCGCGTGGCAGGCGTTGCGCCGGAGGCGGTGGCGGTGTCATCCGACGGGCGCCGATTGTATGCAGCGTGCGCGGGGATCAACGCCGTCGCAGTGATTGGAGTAGGCGAAGGCCCGCACGGTTCATCGAAGATTCTGGGAGTGATCCCCACCGGCTGGTACCCTGACCACATTGCGCTCAGCCCCGATGGCGCGTATCTTGCCGTCTCGACGCTTCTGGGCGTGGGCGCAGGCTGGAAAACCGCACCCGTGGCGGGCTTCTCCCAGAAGTATGGCAAGGAGTTGGAACCAGGCCCCACGCGGCGCTACGTTCACTCCGACCGAGGCACCGTGCAGGTGATTGCGGTCCCCGATTCGGGCCAGCTTGCAGCCTTCACGACGGCGGTGGCGGAGAATAATCACCTGCGTTGGCGCGGCGCGGGCGAAAGCACCTTGGCCGCTGCAATCGTGCCTTCGGCTGCCGCACCGATGCCCGTTCCCGCGCGGGCCGGTGAGCCCTCACTCATCCAGCACATCGTCTATGTCATCAGGGAAAATCGTTGCTACGATCAAATCCTGGGCGGAATCGGAAAGGGCAACGGCGACCCGGCGCTGCAAGCCTACGGCGACGACGTGATGCCCAACACGCGCGAGCTGACCCGGCAGTTTGTGCTGCTCGATAATTTCTATGCCACCGGAGGGAACAGCGGTGACGGCCACCAGTGGGTGACCCAGGCGAGCGAGACGGATTACACCTACTGGCCCGGATATCAAGGCCGCAGTTATCCGAAAAATGGCGACGATCCCCTGGCTTTCGCCAACAGCGGCTTTATCTGGGACGACGCTCACCAGGCAAAGCGGACCATCGCTGATTTCGGCGAATTTGTGGGGAGCGTTACCAAAGTCGATCACGCCAACCGCATCAAGCTGCTTGAGGACTACAAGGTGGGCAGCGATTTTCAGGGGCACTTTCACACCACGGCACCCATTGCGCCACTGAACCGCTTCGTCGTGAAGGATTATCCCGCCTACGGCCTCGAGGTGCCGGACGTCGTGCGCGCGCGCATTTTTCTCCAGCACCTGAAGCAGTGGGAGGCCGATGGCTCCATGCCGAACCTGGTTCTGGTGCAGTTACCTTCTGACCACACAGGGGGAACCACACCCGGATTTTCTACTCCCAGAGCTTGTCTCGCCGACAACGATTGGGCGGTGGGGCAGATCGTCGAGGGAATTTCCCACTCAAAATTCTGGGCGACATCGCTGATCTTGATAGTCGAGGACGACGCGCAGGACGGGCTTGACCACGTGGATGGGCACCGCACGGTGGCACTTGCGGTCAGTCCCTACATTCGCCGGGGATCCATCGACTCCACTTTTTACTCTCAATGCAGCATGGTGAAAACTATCGAGATGATATTGGGCCTGCCCCCTATGTCGATCTTTGATTTGATCGCCACCGACATGCGCAACAGCTTCCAGAGCAAGCCGGACTACACACCCTATGTCGCAATCGAGCCGCAGTATTCGATTTACCAGTTGAACCCGCCGCTCTCATCCCTCAAGGGCCCGGCGCGCCAGGCGGCGATTGCCTGCATGCACATGAATTTTCGCGAGCCCGACGACGTCCCCA
>JASHSC010000634.1 GCA_030036915.1 Terriglobia bacterium | reverse complement strand
GAAAGTGGCGCCGCGCCCCTCCCCTGGGCTAGCTGCCTCAACGGTCCCGCCATGCATCTCCACAAGGTGACGCACAATGGCTAAACCGAGTCCCAGTCCGGCGTGCTTCCTCGTGCTAGATGAGTCGGCTTGCCGAAAGCGTTCAAAGACAAAGGGCAGAAATTCCGACCTGATGCCTTCCCCGGTGTCCGTAACTGAAATTTCTAATTCTGAATCCGTTCGGTATGCGCTCAGCCAGACGCATCCCCCGGGCGGTGTAAACTTTACGCTATTCGACAGCAAGTTCCAGATGATTTGCTGTAGCCGCGCTCCATCGGCTCGCAGTTCGTCGGCAGCAGGTTCAATCATCACATTCAAGCTAATTCGCTTTGCCTGCGCAGCCGGCTGGATAGAATCCAGGGCGGCCTGGACGACGGGCCTCAGGGCGATGGGTTTAACATCGAGGAGCAACTTGCCGGAGATGATGCGCGAGACGTCCAAAAGCTCGTCGATGATTTGAGCCTGCGCTTTCGCATTCCGCTCGAGTGCTTCGATCGCCCGAGGGTACAGAGCCTCGTCGGAAGGGGCACTGCCCCGCAGCAAGCTGGCCCAGCCCAGAATCGCACTCAAGGGCGTGCGCAGTTCGTGGGAAAGCGTAGCGAGAAATTCGTCTTTTATCCGCCCCGCGCTCTCGGCCTGAATCCTCAGGGTCTTTTCTCGCGCCAGATGCTCTTCACGTTCCCGTTCCATCCGTTTGCGTTCTGTGATGTCGCGTGCGACTTTGGAGGCACCCACCACACGGCCGGTCGGGTCTCGCAGAGGTGAGATGGTGAGAGACACATCCAACGTGCTGCCGTCCTTGCGTCTGCGGATGGTTTCGAAGTGATGCACTCGCTCGCCTTGCGCCAGGCGCCTCAGGATGTCTTCTTCCTCGGAACGCCGTTCCCAAGGCACGATCAACGTTATGTGCTGACCAACGGCTTCCTCGGCCTTGTACCCGAATAACCGCTCAGCACTCTTATTCCAACTGGTAATGACACCGCCGAGAGTTTTACTGACAATGGCATCGTCAGACGAGTCCACAATCGCTGCCAACAAAGAAGTTGCCTCAATAGCTTCCTGCCGGAGCGCGGGCAACTCCTCCAGAATTCTCTTAGCGACGCCGTCACACTGGGCTTCTGGGTCGTTCAAAATACACTCGGCAAGCGCTTCCTGCGTAGCCAGGAGTTCCTTGATGTCATCCTCGAAGCTCAGTTCGGGATGCAACTTCGTCCAGTAGTGCGCAGTTTTGACGAATGCCAGGAACAGCATCAAGTACTGCAAGCGCTCTCCGACAAGAGACCTCAGAACATCCAGGCAAACAGGGCCCTCAGCCGTTTGCAGAAAAACACGACTGGTAAGGTCAAAAATTGCGCCTTCCATCTCGGAATCTGGCTGCGGGAATTCACGGATGGGGTGTTCGGAAGCTGCACACAGGGAAATGACACTTCTCAATTCCTCGCCGCGTGTCAGCGGACGCTGCAACAAACGGACGACCTGCTCGACCGTCTGAACGGGCGCTTGGGCATCAGCGGAGGGACGCCCCAATCCCAGGAGGAAGCCCGCATGCCGGGCAATGCAATACCGCACCTCACAAAAGCGGGACAAGTAGACGAATAGCCGCTCCTTGAAAAGCGCCGGAAGAGGGTTGTCCAAGTACGCAAACTGGGCAAATCCCCAAAGATTCTGGGTGATCTCAGGGTTCGCGGGAGTCAGCCGAAAGAAGTTCGGTAGTACGCCGAACCGGTCTCTCACGTTCTCTTCTAATTCGTTGCTCCCAGAGGGGGTTGCGGAATCGTGCCTCGGATTATGCGGTCTCTCCTCGGGGCTTGTGCCGTTCGAAGTTGCAGAATCAAGAGGCGTTTCATTTCCTGGCATGCACTAATCCTGAAATTCTATTGTGGTGTTCCAGTGAAATACGCCCGGCAGAGCCGGAGGGCTTCGCGTAGACTGGGGTACGTACTTGGGCGCTAAGCCGCGTATTAGATACCACAACTATTTGACAGCATGTATCAGGTGAACGCCTGGCCTGTGTCGAGAAATCGCCTTAGATCGAATACGGTATTCACCCTACAATTCGCCGAAGGCAAGCTGATCGAATCCCACACCGGTCAAAAAAATTTTGCACGGGCCACGAGCCTGGCTCACCTCAGTATGATAGGGTATGCTAACGACGAGCACAGCATGGAACCCACTTTGACGAACCATCAAACGCCACCTTCGACAACGCGGCGGAGCGACCGCATCAGCATAGAAATTCCTATCGAAATATCCGGCGACGATATCAAGGGTTTTACCTTCCTCGAGAAGACGCGGACGGCGGTCATCAGTCGACACGGAGCGAAGGTTTTTACACGCTACAAGTTAGCCCGTGACCAGGAGTTGGTAGTCCGCTGCCTTTCCACCGGCAAGGAAAGCGAAGCGCGCATCGTGGGAGAACTCGGAGCAGGGCCCGAAGGCCACGCCTATGGGATTGAGTTTCTGAAGCATGAAGTCAACGTCTGGGATATCGAATTTCCCGCGCTGTCTCAAGCCGATCAGGTTGCCGGCAGAACGCTGCTGGAATGCGCCCGCTGCAGCACTCGCGAACTGGTGTATCTTGACGCCATGGAAGTGGAAGTTTTGGAGACGGGATTGGGGCTTTCCCGGCTATGCAAGCGCTGCAAGGATACAACCGTATGGAAGGTCGCGAGCGCCAGTCCGGCAGGCGATCCGAGTGCACAGCCTGCGGAATCTACTGTGGGTGACGTTGCAACTGATGCACAAGTACGGACTCAAAACGAACGCAAGGACGCGAGGGTGAGCGCTAAAGTTTCGGCAGTGATCCGCCACCCCCATCTTGGCGATGAAATCGTAACCTCGGAGAACGTATCGCCCGGAGGAATCTGCGTCCGAAGCATCAGACGCTACCAGCCGGGAACCATGGTTGAGGTCGCGTTTCCGTACACACCCGGTGGAGCGAAGGTCTTTGTTGCCGCACGCATCGTGCATGAGAATCTGCTGCCGGATAAGAAATCTCGCTTGTATGGATTGGAGTATATCTCCGCACAGACAACCCCGCAGGTGAAATGACCAGGCCAAGACCGCACCTCGCTAATAACTTTCCGCGTTGATTGTCTGCTTCTTCACATTACTCACTTGAAACAATGTTCCGTCCCACTTCAAGGTGATGACAACGACCGCATCAGGACAGCAATGCGGACTCTTATCCTCAAGCTGGCCCGTCACGACAAGCACGCCCGTTGTTGATGAGAAGCTGACGCCTGCACCCGGCGCTTGATGGTCATATGTGATCTGTTCAGTTTCGACGAGTCGTCCACCGCGGAGATCAAACACCGTGACATGTTGCCCCCTTTTCCTAACCCTCCAGCACGCCATCATCACAAAGCTGGTGGCCGCGAGCTTCTTGTGGCATCGCCATCCTGGCCATGAACACAGGCTGGAAACCCGTGCTACAACTAACCGCGCTACTTCACTTGCTGACCCGCCCCACGTGCGGCGCTTGTGTCCTTTTCCCGCGCCAGCGCCCGCGCGATGAGCGCCTGCCCCTCTTCTTGAATCCGTCGCAAGTGCTCGATGCCTTTCATGCTCTCAGCGTAGAATTTGT
>JASHSC010000633.1 GCA_030036915.1 Terriglobia bacterium | reverse complement strand
ATACATTGACATCATCGTGCGCGGCCAGGGTGAGGACAGCACACTCGAAGTCATCAAGCGCCTCAGCCACGACGCGCCGCTGGAAGACGTTCGCGGCATTGGCTTCAAAGTATGTGGGAAAATCAAGTTTACGCCCGAACGCGCGCTGAAGCCACTCACCGAGGCGCCACCCAAGGCTTATCAACTTGCGGATTTTGACGCCTACGAGCGCGTTTGTGGCAGGCGTTGGGCGATGTATGTTTCCAGCCTTGCGTGCCCCTTCGATTGCTCGTACTGCACAAACGCCGGCGTGTACGGACGCAAATGGAATGCTCTGCCGCCCGAGCAGGTGGTGGAGGAAACCATCGATCTCACGCAACGCTATCGTCTCGAACTACTCTGGATGGCGGATGACAACTTTCTGGTGGATATCGACCGTGCCCTTAAAATCGCCGAGGGTTTGATTCGCGCCGGGGCCAGCTTTAAATGGAGCATTCAGGCCACTACTAACCTCACCGCGCGCCTGAACGTCGATGAGCTTTCACTCTTGCGCCGTTCCGGCATGCACCAGGTCTGCCAGGGAATCGAAACCGCTTCTCCCAATGTGATGAAGCTCATGAACAAGGGATTTCAGGATTTGGGCGACATCTACCAGTCCACCGAGCGCTGTCTTCAAGCCGGGGTTATACCTTCGTTTAACATCATTTTTGGCTATCCGGGTGAGGGTATGAAAGAGCGGCGCGAAACCGTGGACTTCATGATGGATGTCTGCCAGCGTTTTCCCGGTGCGGAATTTTGGACCAACATCTTTACGCCCTACCCTGGATCGCCCATCTTTCACCGCGCAAAGGAGCTGGGCATCGAAGTGCCCCAAACGCTGGAGGGATGGGTCGATTATTTCCCGCGCTACACCTCGCTGCCCTGGCTAAAGGGAAGAGACCATCAGCGCGTACAGAGAATGCGTGATTACCTGCGCATCGCCTTTGACCGCGCGCCAATTGCCACGGCCGGCCCCGGCAAGCTGGCGCGCGCCGTTAAGCACTTTACAGCCGTTCCAGCGCGCTGGCGCCTGGACCATGACTTTTACAGCCTCCCTGTGGAGTTGTGGGTCAATCGCAAGCTGAAAAATCTCGTCAAGCTGCCCAAGCCGAAGGTTGACGCCAAGATGATGGGTCCGGAAGCGGCTCCGAGCTGCTCATGATCGTTCTCTACAACCCGAAAGCTACCCGGCATCGCAATCGACGGTTCCCGCTTTCAGTTCTTTCCATCTCCGCGGTTTTGGAAGGGCGCGAGGATTACGCTATCGTCGACGGCAACCTGGACCCGCAAGCCGATGAGACGCTCTTTTCGCTCCTGCGTGAAAGACCTGTGAAGCTTTTGGCCGTCTCGGTAATGCCCGGCCCGCAAACCCGGAGCGCCGTACACAGTTGTCGCGAGGTGCGCCGGCGTTACCCGCAGATTCCCATCGCGTGGGGTGGATATTTCCCGACCAATTATACGGAAGCGGCGCTGAACGCCCCCTATGTGGATTTTGCGGTACGCGGGCAGGGCGAGGACACATTACTCGAGCTTCTGAAGGCGCTTCGTACCCGCAGAGGCTTCGGCGAAATCCGTGGACTTTCCTTCAAGGATGAGAACGGTGTGCACCGCCACAATCCGGAGCGGGCACTTCGCCCCCTTGACGAATTTCCGCGCTTACCGTATCACCGCATCCCGGCGCGGGAATACCTGCTGCCGACCTTTCTCGGGCGTAGGACTGCGGTTCACCAGGCGAGCATCGGATGCCCCTATCGGTGCAATTTCTGCGGCGTGGTGACTTTTTCGGGCAGCCGCGAAAAGATGGAATCTCCTGAGCGCACGGAATCGATTCTGCGGTACCTTGCGGAAAATTACGGCGTGGATGCCGTGCAATTCTACGACAACAACTTCTTTCTGCGCGAAGATCACGCGCGCGAACTTGCTGACCGGCTGGCCCCAGTCAATCTGCGCTGGTGGTGCGAGGCGCGCGCCGACATCATGATGCGCTACTCGGACGCCACCTGGGAGGCCATTCGGCGCGCGGGGTGCGCGATGATTTTTTTCGGTGTCGAATCTGGCTCCAACCAAACGTTGAAAGAGATGCACAAGGATCTGTGCGTGGAGGACACGCTGGCGCTCGCAGCTCGCATTCGCCAGTTCAAGATTATCCCGGAGTTCTCCGTCATCTTCGGAAATCCCCGCGATCCCGAGGGCGATACGCGCGAGTGCTTTCGCTTCGTCCGCAAGCTGAAAGAGCTGAACCGCGACGCGGAGATCGTGGTGGAGCATTACACGCCTGTGCCCCAACGCGAGGAGATGTATGGCGGCGTGGAGAAGCAGTTCCAATTTCCCACCACTCCGGATGAGTGGGCCACCGACCGCTGGCAGCGCTTCGCCACACAAAAGGATCCTTCCACACCGTGGCTGGGGCCGCGCACCAAGCGCCTGATTGACGATTTCGAATTGGTCGTTTCGTCGCGGTGGCCCACCGTGCAGGACATCCGCTTGCCGGCCTGGGGCCGCCGACTGCTGCAAACCCTGAGCGCGTGGCGCTACCGCCTGGGAATTTACTCCGCGCCCTGGGAACTGAAGTGGGCGCAGTGGATGATCGATTTGCGCAAGCCCAAGGCCGAAAGTTTATGAGTTTGCTTCCCTGCGGGCCGGGGGCTTCAACCAGATTTCGCGCCAAAAGGCAGAGCCGATGGAACGAAGATGCATCTCCGTTCAGGAAGGGTATGACCGTTGGGCGCCCACCTATGACCTTGATCCAAACCCCCTGCTTGCACTCGAAGAGCGTCAATTACAACTCATGATACCGCCTTTACAGGGCAAGCGAGTGCTGGACCTGGCTTGCGGGACGGGCCGCTGGCTGGCGCGGTTTGCCACCGGTGAATCGCGCACGGCAGTGGGGGTGGATTTTTCCTCCGCCATGTTGGCCGCGGCGCACGAAAAACCTGCCCTAAAACATTGCATCGTTCGTGCGGATTGCGGCTCGCTTCCCTTTGCCAACGTCCAGTTCGATCTCGTCATTTGCTCATTTGCAATCGGTCACATTCCCGACTTGAAAAAAGTGGCCCGAGAGGTTTGGCGTGTGACCGTTCCCGGCGCCGAGGTTTACCTGAGTGACGTGCACCCGCTCGCGCACGCGCAGGGGTGGTTGACGGCATTCCATGACCTTGAAGGCACGACGGAGATCGTCACTTGGCCGCGGCCGGTTGAGGAGTTGCACGCTGCCTGGGAAAACTGCGGATTCAACTGCCTCGAATCGATCGATTGCCGTTTGGGTGAGCAGGAGAAACATATTTTCGCGCGGGCCGGCAAGCTGCCTTGGTTTGAGGCAGTCCGCTCTATTCCCGTTGTTTTGCTGTGCCACTTCCGGCGCCGGAGTCACTGATTTGGGCGCGAGCAACGTCAACTTGATGCTCGCTAGCGCCGTCAAAGCCAACCCTCGGGCGCAATCGGTTGCGTAGATGATTGTCCTTGAATCCGCCTCCCAGGTGGGGGAAATGGAATTGCAATCACCGTGTGAAACCTGTTGGCCTGCGTTTGTGGAGAGCAACGTTGCGTACACGTTCCAGACGCCGCACTCACAGCGCGAATAGGCCAGCCATTGGCCGTCGGGGGAAAATGCCGGGTACCTCGCTATGCCGGGAATCGGCGCTGGGTAGATGTTCCCGGTTTGGAGATCAAGGAAAAAGAGCTCTGGCTGTCCGTGCGGGGCTGCGACGAAAATGAGGCGCCGATTCCCTGGTTCGAAGGCCGCTTCCCAAACGTCGTAGGAGTCGTCAACCGCCTCACGCTCATCCCCGCTTGGCGGCCCATAGGTTGCTGCCAACGGTTTTATCCAAAGCTGGCCCCGTCCGCGAATCTCGCGGACAAACGCCAGCCACTTTCCGTCCGCAGACACGCTGGGCTGTTCTCCGTTATTCACTTCAATTTGGGAAGAGGGATGGGTATTGGCCGGAAGAATTGAGATCCGGACGATATTGGAGATCGGGCCCGCCTGCTCCACCCAAATGCTGCCAAGGCCGGAAGCTGTCGCCGGATGAAATTCGTCTGTCGCCGGAGGTATGGGCTCGATTTCTTCCCCATCCGAGGAATCGACCCTCATTCCTTGAAGCCGCATAAGTCTAAAGTACAACCTCTGCGTGCCAACAATCGGCTCATCATTCAGCAGCGAACCCTGATGCTGGAAAATTCTGTGGGAGTAGTTTTCAAAAAGCCCTCCAAGGTGGCGAAAGGTTTGCAATGTCCCAGCGGAAGACATGACCAGGAACAAACATCCAAAACAAATGGCCTCTTGAGGGTGCGCGCGAAGCCTTACTTTTCCCCCGGATTGCGCGAAGAGGTTCCAGTTTAGAAGCGCGAGCAACGCCATGAGCGAATATAGGCGCGGAAATACCAAGAGCATGCGCCACCCGTCGGCATTATGGAACGGCCAGTGACCCCAAGGCAGGCAGGTGATGGCGTACATCGCCGTCACCAAGGCCGCCTGTTTGCGTTGCCCCATCGCCAGAAGCGAATCCAGTGCCAGCGTTGCCGTGAGAATAAGAAGGCACAGGTGATAGGAGCCGGTTACGGTTGAAAGCGCCAGGAGCATGGCTGCAAACGCTCCCCATTCAAAGTTTTCGTGCTCAGCGTCGATGGTCCCCGGTGTGAGGAGCCAGACTACGGGCACAAAAATCGCGGTTTGAACCAAAGGCTGCAGAATTGCGTAGAGGGCAGGGGCCTGTAAAAGCGGATGTGGGTTCAAATCCGGCTCGCCAATCAAGGCGCGATGCAGAAAGGCGGTGGCCGAATTCCACCCCGGAGCATAAGGGTCAATATGATCACCGCGCCCCATGGCAGGCAAAATCTGAATCAAATAGGTTCGATGGACCTCCCAACCGAAGAGATAAATTGACAAGCCCGCAAGGATCGCCATGCCAGCCGCTGCCCCCAAAAGCGCGCGCCACTGTTTTTTCCTGAGGAAAAACGCCAGGAAAAGTGCGGGGAATATTTTCAAGCCGGCGGCCAGTGCGACGGACACTCCGCCGGCGACGGGCCATCCGCGTCTTATCAGCCAGAGAGACAAGGCCAGAAAAAAAAGCACAAGCATGTGCATCTGACCCTCAACGAAAAGCGCGCGCAGGGGCTGAAGAGCGAGGAAGATGACGATCAGCACCCGTCGCCAGCCGAGGTGAGTGACCCCCTCCAGAAACAGCGCCGTCAGGGCTAGCAGCATTGCATTGATGACCAACCAACAGCGCTTGGCGGTAAGCGGCGAGAATTCTGCGAGAGGGGCAATCGGCAACGCCGAAAGCAACGTGAGAGGGATGTATGTTCCCACGCCTCGCCCGAGGCCCGCGTGGTCCTTCTGCCGATGGAACCAGGCAAGGTCATAGATCCGATTGAGAGGTATATGGTGCCGGTAGAGCCGCGCGGCAACAAAGTAGTTGCGAAAATCCGTATTAAAATTTTTCCATGCGGGACGGAAGCCTTGATGCACGAAGAAGCCGACCAGCAGGCCCAGCAGGAGATTTTCCGCCCAACGGTTCCTGGTCATTTGATTGGCACCAAAGCGAACGAAGGAAAAGGCCGCAGATATTCGAGCTTGCCGGACGCTACCATCGCGATTGCAGGGGATATGTCAGCAGACGATGGTGACTTTGTAAATCTTTATGATGCAAAACGTGGCTCCAGGATGCCAGGGTAATCGATCCCGGTTCAGACATCCGTGGGCGGGGCGGGCGATTTGACAGGGAGAGTTAGTTTGAACGTAGTCCCGGACAGGCCGGTGGCTTCGACTTTCACCTGCCCTCCGTGGTCGCGCACTATTTTCTGAACCACTGCCAACCCTAGCCCCGTGCCCCCGTCCTTGCCATAGGTCGCAAAAGGCTGGAAGATTTCCTCACGGATCGCTTCGGGGATTCCCGGCCCGTTGTCGGTCACCCTGATTTCGATGTGACGGTTCACCGACCGGGCCGTGACTTCCACTTTGCCGGATTGCCCCGGTGCAGCCTCACAGGCGTTTTGTAGTAGATTATAGAAGGCACGGTCAAGCTTTTTGAAATCGAACCAGCCTTCCGAGTCTCCTTCGTGCGCCACCGTTATCTGGATGCTCTTGAATTCAGCGCGGAGGCGGATAGAATTCATCGTACGCTCAAGAGCTTCCACCACGTTGCCGCGAGTGAGTTGAAGAACCTCTTGTCCTTTGGAAAATTCCAGCAGCGACGTAATCAATTCCACCATCCTGTTCACGGATGAACGGATCTGCTGATACAAGCTCTGGCGCTCCTTGGAGTCCAGATTGCCTTCTGACTGATACTCCGCGTAAGCAAGAATAGAAGTAAGCGGCTGGCGAAGATCGTGTGAAATGGTGCTGGCCATGCGCCCGAGGGTGGCCAGGCGTTCAGCGTGCAGCAGATCGCGCTGACTCTTCTGCAAGCTCTTGCGCATTCCGTCAAAGGCCGAGGTCAGCTCAGCCACCTCATCGTGGCTGTGAATCTCGAGGGGATAAGCGAAGTCGCCCTTCTCGAGAGCGTGCACGCCGGAAACCAGGCTGGCGAGGGGCCGCGTAAACGTATCGGAAATCAGGAAGATCAGCCAACTTCCGGCGATCACCGCCACCAGCCCGACCCCCAGAAGCGTGCGGTTCAATTCCTGCAAAAAGCGCGTTGCCGCGTCGTAGGACTTCAATACTGTCAGGGTGACCCGCCGGTCCTGCACGGGGGCGGGTTCGAGGGACGCCGCAAGATATACTTCGTCGCCCAATTTTATCTCCTTAGGGTTTGATGATTGCGGCGGCGCGCTTGCGTTGGTGCGTGCTTCCAGTTCCCGCTGCTGTTCCGGCGGCAGCGTACTTGCCACAATCATGCTCCCAAAGCGAAATGCCGCTTGGCAGGACGCCACACGGGCCACAACTTTCGCCAGGCGTTCATCCACTTCAAACCCCAGCGCCAGCACGCCCAGCACCACGTTGTTGCGCGATTCCCCAAAGTAAATCGGTTGAAGGAAAACGGCAAAGAGATGATTTCCCCCGAACCACCAGTCGCGGGCCTGCCCATTTTCCAGGGTTCGAGCAAGGGAAGCCTGCGCCGTATCGGCGGTATAACCAGCCGCCGAGGTATGGATCGCCATCACCTTTCCGGCAGGATCGGCAAGGACGAATAAGTCGCTTTCGGCAAGGCGCCAGAGATCACCGGAGGCATCCTGAATCGTGGGGGCGTGACGCGTGGTCATTAGGGCGCGGAGATTCGGCAGGTCCGCAAGCAGCGCCGCAGACTGCGCGAGCTGGTGTTCGCGCTGCACTTCAAATTGGCCAAAGGTCAAGACGGAATTGGAAAGCGCTTCCTGGATTTCCGCTCGTGCGTGCTTGCGCAGATAATTTTGGACAATGACCAGGACGGCCCCGGTCAGCACGGCCGTCGTCAGGATAAGGGAAAGCAGGAATTTGGTTCTCAGCCGAATCTTGGCCATGGCCTTAGGTTTCCTCGTGGCCGAACCGTTCCGCGTGGGCCGCGGGCGCGCTGCCTGGCGCAAGCCTGCTTAAGGCACAAATTTGTAACCGGCTCCATGCACGGTTTTAAAGTGGGTTGGGTTCAGAGGGTCAGCTTCCAGCTTCTGCCGCAGCTTCATGATGTGGTTGTCCACCGTGCGCGTGGAGGG
>JASHSC010000632.1 GCA_030036915.1 Terriglobia bacterium | reverse complement strand
CCTTGCTGGCCGCATAACCAGGAACCAGAATTCCACCCTGAAACGAAAGCAGCGAGGCGGTGAAGATAATCTTCCCCGAGCCGCGCTCTACCATGCGGCGGCCCAGGTCGCGGCTGAGCACGAATTGCGAGTTCAGATTCACCTCGATGACCTCGTCCCACATTTCATCGGAGTGCTCAGTCGCGGCTTTGCGGATCGTCGTGCCAGCGTTTGCCACCAGAATGTCGATGACGGGAAAATCCGCCATGGCTCGCTTTGTGAAGTCATGAACGGCTTTGCGGCTGCGAAAATCATACTGATAGCCGCGAAACTTGCGGCCTGCGCGCAGCACGGCTTTCTCCACGTCGCTGCCGGTTGATTCCAGCGATTTGCTGACGCCCACGATGTCCGCACCGGCCTCCGCCAACGCCACGGCGAGCCCCATTCCGATGCCGCGCCGGCAGCCGGTGACCACGGCGATTTTCCCATCCAGCTTGAAGCGATCGAGAATGCTCATGGTGTCCGCCCCCTTAGAACTGCTTCCGCGTAGTGCTTGCTTAAATAACTGCTCTTAATCGCACCGCAAGGGAAGGGCGGGGCTTCAGCCCCACCGTTGAGGACGGGTTCGGCTTCGAGGCTTTAGCCCCTGAAGCGGCATTACTTCAGGGCCTAAAGGCCAGCTTCCTCGCGACATCCCTAACGGCGAGGCTGAAGCCCCGCCCTTCCGGAAGTTGGTAGCCACGGTCAGTGACGTTCTGACCGTGGGCGCGGATGGACGCGAGAACCCACGGGGCGCACCATGGCATGCCCATACGGTTTTCGGCGGTCGGTAACCGCCACTACAGCCTTTCCACGCGCGCGAGGAAGGCCCCTAATTCCGCGGGCAGCGGCGCTTCGAAACCCAGCGGCGCCCCCGTCACGGGATGCGAGAATTCGAGCATCGCGGCGTGCAGGAATGTGCGCGCGAGAGTGGGCTCTTCCCTTCCCTCGAATCGCAACCGTGTGGGTGCGCCGTATGTAGTGTCACCCACCACGGGATGGCCCAAGCTCGCCAGGTGGACACGAATCTGGTGTGTGCGCCCGGTTTGCGGCATGGCCTCCACCAGCGTGAAGGGGCCCGCGCGCCGCAGCACACGATATTTCGTCACCGCTTCGCGCGCGGCGATGCCTCCCGTTTTCATGCGCGTGCGCCTTCGCGGGTCACGGCCGACTGGCTTCGAAATCTCTCCGCGCTCCGCGGCGACGCGGCCGTGGACGAGGGCCAGATAAGTTTTATGCACCTCGCGCGACTTGAATTGTTCGCTCAGGCGGTGGTGGGCGGCGTCGTTCTTGGCCACGATCACGAGGCCCGAGGTCATCTTATCGAGGCGATGCACAATTCCCGGCCGCAATTCCCCGCCCTCACCGGAGAGCGACTTCACGCGCCCCAGCAGCGCGTTCACCAGCGTGCCGGACTTCACTCCCGCGCCGACGTGCACCACCATTCCCGCCGGTTTATTCACCACCAGCAGATCCGCGTCTTCGTAAACGACCGCGAGCGGCAGGTCTTCCGCCACGGCGCGCAGACCTTCACGCTCGGCGCGAACGCTGATGCGCGATCCGGCGGCAATTTCCTCGCCCGGCTTTTTCGCCGCAGCCGCGCCCACGGTCACCAGGCCATCGCGAATCAGCCGCTGAATCTGGCTACGGCTCCAATCGGGCATCTGCCGGGCCAGGAAGAGGTCGAGCCGATCGCCGGCAGATTCGGGCGGAACGATGAATTCGCGAGTGGCCGTCATACTCGAAAATGCCTTCCGCTTTTCCCGAACTCGGCCGGAAGGGCGGGGCTTCTGCCCCGCCCTTCGAACGGCTAATCCTTGCCCTTCCCAATCCAGCAATGCCTTACTCTGCAAACAGCACCTGCACCACAATCAGCGCCGTTCCCACCACGATGGCACTGTCCGCGAGATTGAACGTAGCCCAGTGGTAACTGCGGAAATGAAAGTCCAGGAAATCCTCCACCCATCCCCTTCGCATGCGGTCGAAGAGGTTGGAGAGCGCTCCGCCCAGCACCAACGCGAGGCCCACGGAGGTTTCCCACCGCAGGTTTTGAGTTCGCACCACCAGCAACACCACCACCGCGAGCAGCGCGATGGAAATGGCAATCAGCAACGGTGTTTTCCACCACACCGTCGATTCCGAAAATAGGCCGAACACCGCCCCGGAGTTTTGCGCGTTGGTCAAATTGAAAAATCCCCGCATCACGGGAATGACCGCGCGGTCGGGAATGCGGGTCCGAACCATAGCCTTGGTTGCCTGGTCGGCGCCGATGACGGCAATGGTCAGGACGGCCATGATGACTCGCGAGAGTGTCTTGCTGAGGTGCCGCATTTCTTTAAGAGAGGCTAACGCTTACTTGCTTAAATAACCGTACTTGGTCGCACCACAAGGGAAGGGCGGCGCTTCAGACCCGCCATTGAGGACGGAGTCGTCTTCGGGGCTTTAGCCCCTGAAGCGGCATTACTTCACGGCCTAAAGGCCCGCTTCCTCACGACATCCGTAACGGCGGGGCTTAGGGTTTAAGTCCCGCCCTTCCGGGATTCCGTAAATTGCGCTTATTAATGCAACCAAACCCTACCCACCAATTTCAACCAACGCCGCTGAGCAGCGCTCGCACACGGTCGGGTAGCGGTGGTCCCTGCCCACCTGTTCGGAATAATTCCAGCAGCGGTCGCATTTCTGCCCCCGGGCCTTTTCGATCTTCACGCTCAGGCCGGCAAGGCCGGTGGCAGTTGCGCCTTCCACAGCCTGGGCCGAGACTTCCACCTGCGAAACGATGAACAGATAGCGCAGCAGCTCGTGATATTCCGTCGCCAGCGGCAGAAGATCGCCATTCACCGCAAGCGCCACACGCGCTTCGAGTGACCCGCCGATGAACTTCTCCTGCCGGGCAGTCTCAAGCGCCTTCAGAACCTCTTCGCGCAGGGCGATTAGGCGCGGCCAGTTCTCCAGGCGCTGGGCGTGACGCGGTGAAATTTGCCCGTGCAGGCCCGCCGGAGAAGCAAACCGTGCCACATGGACGCTCTTTTCGCGCAACTCCGGCGCGGGCAGGTGGGTCCAGACTTCGTCAGAGGTAAAGCACATGAGCGGCGCAACCAGGCGCACCAGCGCGTCGGCAATTCGATAGAGGGCCGTCTGCGCCGCACGGCGCCGCAGGGATTTCGCCGGCGCGGTATACAGGCGGTCCTTGATGATGTCGAAATAGAACGCGCTCAAATCCACCGTGGCGTAGTCATACACGCCGCGATAGACCTTGTGAAAAGCGTATTCGGCGTAAGCCACCTGGGCGCGCTCGAGCAACTCCGCAGTTCGAGCGAGTGCCCACGCGTCGATTTCCTCAAGCTGGCCCGCCTCGACGCAATCCCTGGCCGGATCAAAATCGTAGAGGTTGCCGAGGCAATAGCGGAACGTGTTGCGCAACTTGCGATAGGCCTCCGAAAGGCGAGTGAGCATCTCGGGCGAAATCGACACGTCTTCGCCAAACTCCACGGAGGCGGCCCACAGGCGCAGCACCTCCGCACCGTGCGTTTTGATGACCTCCTGCGGCTCGATGACGTTGCCGAGTGACTTCGACATGGCGCGGCCCTGCGCGTCGAGCACCCAGCCGTGCGTCAACACCTGGCGATAAGGCGCCGCGCCGTGCGTTCCAAGCGCCACCAGCAGGGAGCTGTGGAACCAGCCGCGGTATTGGTCGCCCGCTTCGAGATAGATGTCGGAGGGCCAGGGCAAATCGGGCCGATGACCGAGCACGGCGTAGTGGCTGGAACCGGAATCAAACCACACGTCAAGAATGTCGGTCTCGCGCCGCAGATTCCTTCCGCCGCAGATCGGACACTTCGCGCCCGGCGGCAGAAGTTCGGCCTCCGTGTGAGCGTACCAGGCGTCCGCGCCTTCCTTGCGGAAAAGTTCAAGCGCGTGGCTGGCCAGGTCCGCGTCAAGAATCGGCTTGCGGCAATCCACGCAGTGGAACACGGTGATGGGCACGCCCCAAACGCGCTGGCGGCTGATGCACCAGTCGGGGCGCTCGGCGATCATGTTGGAAATGCGGTCTTCACCCCAGGCCGGAACCCAGCGCGTCTTCTTGATCTCCTCCAGCGCGCGCGTGCGCAGCTCGCGATGGTCCATGTTGATGAACCATTGCTCCGCGGCGCGGAAAATGATGGGATTGTGGCAGCGCCAGCAGTGCGGATACGAGTGCTCGAGCGTGCCCGCCGGCCCCATCAATCGGTCGCGCGCCTTCAGCAACTCGATGATGGGGGCGTTGGCGTCAAACACGCGCTTGCCTACGTACTCGGGCAAGCCCTCAAAGATTTTCCCCGCTTCGTCCACCGGGCAGTAGATGTCGATGCCGTACTGCACTCCCGTCTGGTAGTCCTCGCGGCCGTGGCCGGGAGCGGTGTGCACGGCCCCGGTGCCGTCCTCCGCGGTGACGTAGGTTGCCAGCACCCCCATGATTTTGCGATCGAGAAACGGGTGCTGAATCTCCAGGCGTTCGAGCTTGCGACCGGGAAGGCGAGCTAGTATTTTGGGTGCGTTCAATCCCGTCGCTTCCATCACCGGCACACGCCGGCGGCTCTCGACGATATACGCGTTGCCGTTTGGATCATCATCGCCCACGACGACGTATTCAAAGTCCGGATGAAAGGCCACGGCCATGCTGGCGGGCAGAGTCCAGGGCGTAGTGGTCCAGATGATCACCCAGAGTTTGTGCCCCGCAAGCGCCGGCTCGAGCGTCCTGGGATCGTTCAGAAGGGGGTAGCGTACGTATATAGATGGGCTGCGATCGTTTTCGTACTCCACCTCGGCTTCCGCCAGCGCCGTTTTGCAGTGGATGCACCAGTACACGGCTTTGCGCCCGCGATAAACGTACCCGCCGCGAAGAAATGTCAGAAATGCCTCTGCGATTCGCGCTTCGTATTCGAAACCCATCGTCAGGTAGGGCTTGTCCCACTCGCCTAAAACTCCCAGGCGCATAAAACCTTGGCGCTGCAAATCCACGAACTTTTCCGCATACTTGCGGCAAGCGCGGCGCACTTCCACCGTGCTCATCTGCGCCTTGCGTGGGCCGAGTTCCTTGTCCACATTGATTTCGATGGGCAGGCCGTGGCAATCCCAGCCAGGAAGATAGGGCGTATTGAACCCCTCGAGCGTTTTCATCTTCACGATAAAGTCCTTGACGATTTTGTTGAGCGCAGTGCCCAGGTGAATCGCGCCGTTGGCGTAGGGCGGGCCGTCGTGCAGCGTGAAAACCGGCGCGTCCCTGCGCGCTTCGCGAATTTGCTCGTAGAGATTTTCCTTTGCCCAACGCGCGAGCCACTTGGGCTCGTTCTGCGGCAAATTGGCTTTCATGGAAAATGGAGTCTTGGGTAAGTTGATGGTCTGCTTCAGGTCCAGGGGTTCTTGCATGCCTCCTCCGTCGTGAGGATAAACACCCATTATAGAAACGGCGCGGTGATGTGTCCAGAAATGTCGGAGAACCATTTCCCTCAAACCAGTGGCCCGGGATTACCTCGATGCTCTAACGGATCCATAGGCGATGCAGTGGGTGTAAGTCCACTCCAGGTGGGGGATTTCACCCACTTCGCACCTTGTGCCATGCAATCTCAAGCTAGGGGTCGGGCTACTACGAAGTGCCACAAAACGGGTTTTCCGCCCCGGCGCCTCCGGCCCGCGTGCGCTGCTATCCTATAGTTTTACAAGGAGTCATTCAATTCCATGCAGCCCTTCTTTGACACTTCCAGCACAGAATAGCCTAGCAATGGCAGCAAAATTGCTCGATTCAGGGTTGGTGGAATGTTTTTGGGCGAATTCATCCAGCAGGGGTGGGATGCGGGACGAGGGGCACTGCCAAAAGTCGCGGGGGCGCGTACATCGTCTGCGCCACCCATGTCATCCGGGAAATGCGACAAGAAGCGCGAAAAAAACGAAGCTGGGAACATATTGAAAATAAAGGATTGGAAAAGACAGCTTTTAAAAACGAAGCCGAGAAGTTATTGAAAACAGGCAAAACGGCAGAATCTTGTGGAAGCCGGAAATCGCGCGTTTAGGGATGCAAACTTACGGAAATGTCTCCATGCGAAAGCCCATGCCGCTGCCGTCCCAGAAGGAAGAGCAGACCATGGGGCTGGGCGCGCGCACGGCGTGCAGAAGGAAGCAATAAAGGTGCGTGGCATTGAGACTGGCAAAGTGATTTCGGAAAGCGCGATCGACTTCCTCCTCTTTGCCCTCGACCATCGCCATTCCGACAAGCTGTTTGAGCGTTTTCCCTTGCAATTCTTCGCGGGTGCGACAGTCGACAATAACCGCGAGGCTCGACTCGGCGGCCATCTTCTTGAACGCCGCCAGGTCCGGGCCGGCAGCATCTCCCAGAACCGCGCCCACCACCTCACAGCGGCCATCCGACGCGAGCGCCTCCGGCAGGCCGGCCATGAGGCGGCGCACGATGTCTAGCCCGTCGTTTCCGCCGCCTGCGAAGACAGGATAAGGCACGCCTGCAGGCACGGGCATGAATGGTGGGTTGCAGGAGATCAGGTCGAATTTGCGCCCCGCCACGGGCGCAAGAAGATCTCCGGTGAGGAATTCCACCTTGTCCGTGAGGCCGTTCATCGCGGCGTTGATCCAGAAGAGCCGTGTGGCCAGCGGCTCGATTTCCACCGCCGTGACGTGCTTCGCCGTGCGCGCGCAAATCAGCGCCTGCGGGCCGACGCCGGAGCACAAATCGAGCACGTCGCCCTCGGCGCCAATCAACATGCGGCTGAGTTCGAACGAGTCATTACCGTAATAGCACTTCGCCTGGGGCGATACCTTTTCGCTGACCAGCCAGAGCCCCATGTGGTTCGCGAGCCGGTAGGGAGATTCGAATTTGTCGGCCACGCGCTTTAATAAGCCAAGCGCCTCAAGGGTTGTGAGCACATCGCCAGGAATGCACGCCTCAAGCTCGCGCGACTCGACCTCCGGGTTTTCGTCAAACAGGCGCACCAAAACCTGGAATTGCTCCGGAATTTCCGGGGCCTTGGCCTCCGGGTCGCGGGTCAACGCGCGCTCCAGGCCGGACTCCTCCAGCAAGTCTTTCCAGCGAACGAGCGCGTCCCGCTGTTCATCTGTGAGCACCCTCACCTCATTGCCCTGCCAAAATGGCACCTTAGTTACGGGTCATTATATCAGCCGCACATCGTGGTTAGGACGCGCGCCCCCTGCGTCGAGCGCGCAAACCAAGGCGAACAGCTAATAGTGAATCGTAACCGTCGCTTTCTCTCCCGCATTCAGGTCAGGGAGAATCACCCGGTGATGATCGGGCAGAATCACCCCGCCTCCATTGACCGCCGACACGCTGCGCGCGAATTCAAACGTGAGGCCGCTCACGGCTTCAGGGCTTGACAGCATTAGAGTGATTGTATCAGCACTGCGCCCGGGCTCAATCTGCCAGTTCAATCGGTCGCGCGCCCGCCAGAATTTCGCGAAGTCGGTCATGTCGGACACCATGATGTCCGCGGGAAGGCCGTTCAGCAGAGCTTCCTCGGCCGGAACCTTGACCTCGTCGTCATTCGTGTGGATCAAAATGACGTTCGCCGCGCCGTTGTCCGCATTGGCCTTGATTACGTCCAGGGCGCTATCGATGCGCTTTTGGAGCGGAGGCTCCTCCTCGTCCTCAATGGTGACGGGGAATTCGTAAATCGGGCTCTCGTCGGAGAAGTCGCGATCGTAAGTGAGGCGGTACGGAAAATTGCTCATTACATCAGGCGCGGTGAAGGAGGAATCGAACTCGTAGCCGCAATTCACCAGCGCCTGGGCGAGCGCAGTGGGAAAACGCAGATGGCCCGCACGAAAGAAAATCGTGTGATGTCCGGGAATGGCGCCGTCCAGCAATTGCTTCGAAACGCGCACCTCGCCCAGAACCGTGCCGTTCATCGCATCCGTGGTGCTGATGGCGCGTGGACGATAGTTTATATAGGTCTCGTTTCCCGCGCCGTAGTTGAAATGGTTGAAGGCGCGAGAGTGAATCACGGTGTGGCTTTCCACGTCAAATCCCATGGCCACCAGTTTGCGCAGCACGTCCAGATTCGGGCCGTAGAAAAAGGCGGCGCCATTGGCGTCGGAAACGTATTTGGTCTGCATGAAAAATGTGCTGTGAACATGATGGCGCTCTTCCATGTTCGCGTAGGTAAGGCATTTGGGAACTGAAAACGCCCAGTCGATATCGTGGGAAAGCATCAGCACGGAGCGCCGGCCCTGCGGCATGGTGGCGAGCCGCACCGCACCGCGCGCGAAACTTTCATACCAGGCGCGTAAAAGCAGAAGCCAGACGTCGCCGCCGGGCTCAAAGGTGTTGACGTATGCGCGGAAGGCGTCATAGTGGCGATTTGTCTGCGCGCGCATAATCACATCGTCCCAGCCGACTCCGCTCACAAAAGTTGTTCCCTGCCCGTTGGCCTTCTCGATGAGGGCGGCCGACCCGTCTTCGTATCGCGCCAGAACTTTACCCGTCCCATCGGGCCTATATCCGTTGGTTGCAAAGCTCTCCTTCACGGCCTCGCCGGCCAGCGGCACGCGCCGCTCTTCGGGCCGGTCCAGATACTTGCCGAGGGGGTCAGCCGCGACATCAAAGTTCACCCAGTGGCGCGTCTTGAGCTGCCGGTAATCGCTGAACCCGAACAGCGGGCCGAGTTGTTTGGCAAAGACCTGCTGCGCAAAAATCGTCCCGCCCGCCTGCACGAAGTGCGTCATTTTTGCGATGTCCTCAGGCGCGAAGGTGTCGGAGTCGATCTCAGGATAAATGAACACCTGATTATGGCGCAGGGCGACATCAAGATCGTGCGTGATGAAGAATGGCACGCCCATTTCGTGGAACCCGTGGACGAGACTCAAACCCCCGTCCTCATCGTTGGTCATCAACACAGCGATTTGCAGGGGAAACGATTCCGGAAAGTCCTGGTGATAATCGACGGCTCGCTTGCTGGCCGGCTGGATGGGCACTTCGGCCGCGGTGAGATTAGTAATGACCTGGGTCCGGTATTTTCTTACCGCCAAAAGGTAAACTAGCAGGGCCAGGTAAATGATAGCGATTGCTATGAACGTGCGCTTGATGAAGCGTTTCATTGACCGTGTCCGGCCTCCGTGGAATGCCCGAAGGCGTACAAAGGCGTCCGGAGTAAGCTCGAGAGGAAATCGAAAGTTCGACGCGCACATTCGGGTATTGACGACGACCGGACGCCCTCATAAAATCGTGGCCAGTGCGTGACGTTTCCAAAGTCCATCGCCCTGCAGACCGAATTGACAAGGGATTCACGCGCCACGCGCACTTGGGGCATCTCCGCCACGCCCGGCAGCAAAGGGCGATTGAAGAGGCGTGCAGACTTTCGAATCACCTGAATTTCTAAGGCGGCTTTATGCAGGCAAACCCGGAACGGCGAAGACAACTCGTGGCCATTGAGCAGCGCAGTTGGCACCTTTGGGGAATCAGCCTCTCGATCTCGATCGTCTTGACCTTCGGAATCACCCTGCTGCTCTATCCGGCCCTGGAAGGCTATGCTGAGCATCTGGAATTCGAGCGCCATTATTTGCCGCAACTGGTCTACGGGCTCTTTACGCTGGTGGTGCTGAGCCAAGCTTACTTCGTGATGAAGCAACGCGAGCTGAACGCCCTGCGTAATTTCATCATCGCCTCGTACGCATCCTCGGCGGCGAACGCTGGGAATTACACCACGGACGCCCTGACCGGCGCGCTTGAACGCGGCTCGCTGGTGGAGCTTCTCAAGGCGGAGACGGAACGCGCCGAAAAAGCCAATGCGCGGTTCTGCGTTGTGATCTTTGACATCTGGGATTTCAAATCGTTCAACATGCGAGAGGGCAACCTGGTGGGCGACCTGATGCTGAAGGAGCTTGCCCTGCTGCTCATGCGCGCCATCCGCAAAGCCGACTGGGTAATGCGCTACGGCCCCGATGAGTTCCTCTGCCTGCTGGAAGCCAGCAATCGGCAGGGAGGCGGTGCCTTTGTGGAACGAGTCGAGAGGATGCTGGCGCGGGTCGACCGCCTGCGCGGCGTGAAGCTTCTTGTGGGGCTCGCCGAGTACAAACCCGGCGAGGACGCCGAATTGGTGGTGAGCGATGCGGAGCGCGAATTGCGCAAAGGCACCCCGGCGCGGGCCTCCGCCGCAAGCGTTCCGGCGTAAACCTCTCGTCTTCCCCGCTGGCTGCATCCCCCCCTTCATCTCAACCCTCCGCGCGCGTGGCGAACCCCGTGCGCTCCGACACCCGCCACACCACCGTTCCGAAAAGGAAATTCCACGTTGCCTTCAGCCGCCACCAGAGATAGAGCTGCCGGTAACCGAAGCACTCAATCATCGAGAAGGCCAGCAGCAGAATGGCGTCGCGAGGAAAGTGGTAGCGAGGGAAATAGATCTGGTCAATCAATACCGCGGTCAGCGAAAAAAGCACTCCGGCGAAGAATGCCAGGGCCGCAAAAACCACGAATGAGGTGTCATTCACCCAGCCCAGCAGGAAAAGCACCGGCATCAGGACGATGCCCAGGATTTCGATCACCGGGCCGCCCGCTTCATAGAGCAATTCGTAGGGCAGCGCCACCATTCCTACCACGCCGTACCGCCAGTTGAAGAGCATCTTCCGGTGGACCATGATGGTTTGCAGCAATCCCTCATGCCAGCGCTTCCGCTGGCCGGCAAGAACTTTGTGGCTGTCGGGCAATTCCGTCCAGCACACGGCGTCCGGCGCGAGCTGGATTCGCCAATCCAGCCCCTTTTCACGCGCGTAGCGGTGCATGCGGAGCACCAGCTCAAAATCCTCCGTCACCGTGTCCGTGGCGTAGCCCCCGGCAGCGATCACCGCAGCCTTTTGGAACAGTCCGAACGCGCCGGGAATTATCAGCAGC
>JASHSC010000631.1 GCA_030036915.1 Terriglobia bacterium | reverse complement strand
TCCTCTGCCGGAGACTTTTCGTACCAGCTCGCCTGGCCATCCAGCATCCGGATGAACTGGCGGAGGGGTGTGCAGTCTTTGCCGGAATCAGCGCGCGCTGTCTTACACATGCTCACCCATGCGAAGGGCCATAAGCACCGGTCCTCCGTCCGCTCCAGCGCCGCAACGTAACCGGCCCGCAGCCGCGCCAGACCCTCACCTGCAACCGGAGGAGTGGCCGGCAAGATTTTTTCCACTGTTTTTTGCGAATATCCTGCCAGTGTCAAGAAGGCAATTTCCTGGTGAACGATCGGCAAGCCGCCGAGCAACGTCATGAGCGTTTCGCGGGTGGGCGCGGCGGGGTTTGCTGCGTCCTGGCCGGCTTCGAGCCGGGGCGCGGCCCGGTCCTGCAAGAACGCGCGCAACGCCACGAGGAATTCGCGCTCCGCCTGATGCGGGAAAGCCTTCAGCTCCGCACACTCATTTGCGCTCAAGTCGCCAAGCGCTTCACGCCACAATGCCAAACGCGCATCGGAATCCCAGTGCGTGTATACGCCCAGGAAATCCATGGCCATGGGAGTGTAGAACCCCAGGAACGCTCGCCACGCCTCCGGACTCCCCTCTTCGCAGCCGGGTAGGACTCTATGAAAGGTCATCAATTTGGACATGGTGGAAATTTGGAGACCCGCGAAGGAAAGCCATCTCGTCGTTGCCGTCAAGGAAAGAGTAAATCCCGATTAATGCTCCTGAGCCTCCCGGACAGTTCGCTCCAAATGCTCTGCAATCAAATCGGCGGTGTCATTGACCGCCTGATCCAGCCCCGGGGGACTGTACGGTCGATAAACTGTGTCCTGCCAAATCGAGGCGCCATTGTGATCCGAAATGAAAACCTCGGAATGCACGCGCTTCAACCGGCGCGATTCCAGGCACGACCCTCGCAGGATAGCGTCAGCGTCCTTTTCTTTCGTCACCAGGCGAAACCGCCCCCACTTCCCCAACGCCGCCGCCAGCTTGTCACTCAGCGAGTTGTCGATGTTCTCGACGTAGAGAGTGTGAATCCGCAATAATTTGCGGATGTCGAAAACCGAGGAAGTAAGCGGCCCCGAGTCCAAGGAGGGCCCGTTTCGCGGACCTAGCGTGGGGTGGTCGTCCGACGCTTGAGATTGCGGTTGTGATTGAGAAGCCTGCTGGCCGAATACAGGGAAACCCAGAGCCACAAACGCCAAGCTACCCATCAGGCAAAATCCCGCATACCTGGCAGCCAATCCTAGGTAGCGTAATTTCATGGCGACCTCCCGGGCTATTATCCCTTACTTCCAGCCCCTCCGAGCCGCTCGGCCATTATCCGCCATTCGTCCGCTGGTATTCCCGGTACGCCTTTTCCTGGTCCTTCAGCTTTTGCATGGCGTCTTTTTGTTTCATGATCAGATCGCGGTGATCGCGCTGCATTTTGTGAATTATCTCGGCGCGGTCAGCGCCGGAAACCGGGTTAGCTTTCAGGGATTGCCGGATCTGGTGCTCCTTAAACTTCATCGCAACGCGTTCTGTCCTCTGCGACTGCTTAAGTTGCCGTTCCTGCGTGCGCCAGTCGACGGCTTCGTCAGCGAAGGCAGTTAGGGCCAACCCGGCCCCAAGGCAAATCGCAACGACCACCCAGATGAGATGTTTGCGCATTCTTCCTCCTGATACGCTCGAACGGCTGGTCGACGCGAGCTTCCCCCCTATTAGGCTTCTCGGCCCGGAGTATCCCTCTCCAAGAGCATCTTAGCGGGAATAAGGGCGGAGTACAATAGGGTCTAAGGTGGCACGGCCACTCTGGCAGTGCGCATCTGTAGCGGCGATCTATGAGCGCCGAATCGTGCGGGCATGCGTCAGCCGACGGATGCCCGTATGATGGTTCCGCCCGGCGGGACCGGCGCAACAAAGCGCGCCCCTCCCGATGTTCGCCTCGGGAATTGGGCGAGCGAACTAGAACTCGACCCGGGCAGCAAACTGGAGCACTCGAGCGCCGGTTCCCGAGTTATTGGGCGCAACGTCTGAAGTGGATAGTCCAAATTCCGGACTGCCCACGTCGCCAACAGGACTCTCAAAGTTCGGGTGATTGAAAACGTTGAAGGCCGAACCCGTCACCTTGAGTGCGAACCGCTCATTCAGTTGGAATGCCTTGGCGAGCGCCATATCCGTTCCCACAAACTTGGGTCCGGTCATGGCATTGCGCGCCATCATTCCATCCGCCCACGCCGCGCCGCCAGCGGGTACCGTTTTGCCGAACGCAGCGGTTTTGTTGGGGTCAATGTAGCCATCCGCAGGGCTGAGGCGGTGAGTGACGGCGGACATTGGACTGCCGGCGCCAAAATACTCCGCGCGGTCGCCCGGGTAGCCATCCAGGTTGGTGTCTGCCTCTGCATCAATAACCGAAAAGGGCTGACCGCTCTGGATGCTGAATGTCGCGTCGTAGGACCATCCCCCCAGATACTTGTGACCCTTGAAGAGCGGCAAATCCCAAATACCATACGCCACGACGCGCTGCGCGAGGTTGAAATCCGCGTTTCCGTATTCGAGATAACGCCGATAGGGATCCTCCACCTGATCGCCCAGACTGCCACCTGCAATAAACTGGCGGCCGTTGAAGACGTCAGAAAGGAAATCCAGCGCGTGCGAGTAGGTGTAATTGGTATGCACCTGGAAGCCGTGCGCGAAGCGCCTGGTAAGCGACGCCTGCAAGGAGTTATAGTTTGAGTTGAACCAGTTGCCTCGATCGTTGTCCGGCCCGAGGACGGGATTGATGCGATTGTTCGAGTACCCCGTGACTTCGCGCCCGGCAAACGTATTGACGTCCGCATACCCAAGTAGCCGGTGACCGAAGGTTCCGATGTAAGCCACGTCGATCAGCCAGTCGCTGCCAAATTGATGCTGGAGATCGAAGTTGACCTGCTCGTCGTAAGCGGCCCGCAGGTTTTTGTCCATCTGCCGGGCTTCGGGTGCCGAAGCGAATGCGGCAAAGTTCGCGATGTTAACGGGCACGGAGTAAAACCCCGGAGTGGAGTAGGGCCCTTCCGCCGCCCCGCCCGCATACCCCGCCACGGCGAAGGCGAAGAGCGGCGCGTTGAACCGCATGTTCTCAAATATATTGTTGTACATGCGGTCGTAAAAGATGCCGCCGCCCATGCGCAGAATGGTTGATTGGTCGCCGAACAAATCCCACGCCAGCCCAAAGCGTGGCGCGAAATCGGTAGGGTTCTTGTTCCAAATGTCGCTGTTCCTTTGGATGAAGTTACCGCTGAACACCGACGCAGTGTAGGGATTAATGGGGTAATAGGGGTTATTGCTTTGCAGCGGCCCCGACGGTGTCGTGTCACCCGGGAAGCAGACGGGACTCCCGGCAACGCTCTGGCATTGATTAAAGTTAGACGATCCATCGTAGAAATTCGAGTCAATGCCCGGGCGGAAATTGTGCGGCACCCCGAAATAATCCCAGCGCAGACCAAGTGTCACGGTTACGTGGCGAGTGGCCTTTAGAGCATCTTCCCCGTAGAACCCGAATTCCTTGGCGCGGTAGCCGCGATAGTAGTCGGGAAAGGCGGGTGTGGGGGAAGACGGATTTATGGAAGCGAGCGCCTCGTAGAATCCTCCGTAGCCGAGCATGTCGCCGAACGCCCCATCGGTCAGCAGGTCCTCGGTATCCCACATGTAGAAAAGACCGTCTGAGGCCGCGGCAAAGGTCGAGCCGTTGCGCGTCCGGCGGACTTCACCCCCGAATTTAAACGTATTCCTGCCGTGAACCCATGACAGATTATCGAGCCATTGGAAGGTGTTTTCCGTGAAGTACTGCGGCAGGTCGTAGGTGGTGCCGAAGCCCGTGCCGAGAGCGTCTGCCGTGCCGATACTGGGGATCTGGCAGGCCGTGCAGGGAAAGTTCGCCGTGCTGCGCAGATAGCCCATTTTTGCCTCGTTGACGATGTTCGACGAAAGGGTGCGCGTCCAGGATATGCCGGTGTTTTGCGATCGGGCCTGGTCGATCTCGGGGAAGGCCGGATTATCGAAGTCGCCGCCCTGACCCGTTAGGGTGTTGGGGTAATTATCCATGTTGTAATGGACCGTCAGCACGTCCTTGCTGCTGATGTCGTAGTCAAAGCGTACGTCTGGCCGGAGGCCGTTGAGGATGGTATCCGAAGCGTAAGTCGTGAGTCCGAACATGGGAACGGGATAGACCGTGCCCGCCACCAGCGGACTGGTGCTGACGCTCGACAAGTTGGAGGTCGCCAAGGGCATGGGGTATTTGGAGTTAAGCTCCTGAAAGATAGGACCGAGCGAGCAACCGGGTACCGAGGGGCTGGTGCAGTTGAAGGCCGTGCCAAAGTTGGCGTTGGAAAAGGCAGCGAAGGCGCCGCTGGAGACAAATTCTTCAAACTGTGTGGTGGTGCCCGTGATTGTAATCGGCGCACTCTGGCGTAGCCGCTGGGCTTCGATGGCGCCGAAAATGAACATCTTGTCCTTCTTGATGGGCCCCCCCAGCGATCCGCCGAACTGATTACGGATCAACTGGTCATGCAGACCCACGCGGGCGGAAAAAAAGTCGTCGGCAGTGGTGTCGGAATTCCGGTTGTACTCAAAGGCCGAGCCGTGAATCTGGTTGGTGCCGGACTTGGTGACCAGGTCAGTCACGAATCCGCCTGAGCGCCCGTATTCGGCGGAGAAATTGTCCGTAACCACCCGGAATTCCTGGACAGCGTCAGGAGAAACGCTCACTTCGCCTCCGGGGATTTCGCCGGGCGCATTCTTGCCGCGGCCCGCCTGGCCGTAATCGTTGTTATCCGTTCCGTCGATCATGAAATTGCCCATCCCGGCGCGCATACCGTCGATGGCGGCGCCGCGCGTGGAGGCGTTGAAGTCATTCGGCACGGAACCGGGAACCAGGTTGACGAAAACCGTCGCGTCGCGGACTTCCAGGGGAAGGTTTTGGATAGTGTTTTGCCCGATCAAGGAAGAGATTTCAGCGTTGGCGGCATTCACCATTTGCACGCCGCCGGATTCAACGGTCACCGTGGTTGCGGTCTTGCTCAATTCCAGCTTGATGTTACTGGTAACAGTTTGATCGACCGTCACCTCCAAGCCGTCAATCTCCGAGCTGGCAAAACCTCCGGCATCCACTCGAAGGTTATACTTGCCGGCGTCAACAAAATCGAACCGATATATACCTGTCGAGTTGGTCCG
>JASHSC010000630.1 GCA_030036915.1 Terriglobia bacterium | reverse complement strand
ACCGATGAAATGCGCGAGGCCGACTTCTTCGATCAGGTCAGGCTTGTGGCCGTGGATCATCCCGCCGGGGAAGAAGTTCTGGCCAACGAAATCTATTCCTCAAACCCCGGCCCTGCCTCGCTCTACGCGGTGAGCAATAAGCGCTTCCCCGTTTCCGCCATCGATGATCGCGGGCGCGATGTGCTGCCGCTGATCTTGCAGCAAGATGGCCGCTTTCCCACCGGCTTTGCGCACAACCGGATTCTGGGCATGGCAGAGACGCACTCGCTCACGCTCGACCTCGGCGAATTTCCGGCGAATGCGACGGTCAGCCTGTGGCTGAATGGATGGGTCTTCTGGACGGATTCCAATGGCTCGCGCGCGCTCGAGCACAATCGCGAGCTGACCACGATTTCACCTTACCTGCAAGTGCGCGATGCCACCGGCAATTGGGTGACAGTGATTCCTGATATGGGGCTGCCCAGCGGCACGGATCGCACCATGCGCGTGGACCTAAGCGGCAAATTTCTTTCCGCCGATCACCATGTGCGCATCGTCACCAACCTGTGCGCTTATTGGGACCAGATCTTTTTCACAACGGATGAAACAAAGTTGAATGTAGGGCCGAACGGCGTTCGGCCCGACGTGGTCGAATTGCCTCTGCTTGGCGCCGACCTGCACTATCGTGGCTTCTCAACTCCCGCGACCGACCCGCAGCACGTGAATCCCGATGAATTTGATTATGAAAAAGTGATGACCGCCGCTCCATGGAACCCGCTGCGCGGCAACTACACTCGCTACGGCGCGGTGGAACAACTCCTGGCGCGCCCCGATGATGAACTGGTGGCAATGGCGGCCGGTGACGAGATGACCGTGGAGTTCAGCCCCGCGGCGCTGCCGAAACTCAAGCCGGGATGGAAGCGAAATTATTTTCTCTACCTGCGCGGTTACGCCAAAGACGGCGAGCCCAACACCGCCTTCTCCTGGACGGTCCTGCCCATGCCCTTCCAGAGCATGTCGAATTATCCGCCCGGCCCCGCTGACCATCCGCCGAACACCGCAGCCTATCGGCAATATTTACGCGAATACCAGACGCGTCACGGCTACGCGCTGATTCCGCCGCTCACCCCGGCGATAAGCGTGAAGTAGCGCAGGCGTCTTGTCCGGCAGCCCAACGAAAACACGTGGTGATTGTAATGCCCTGCCTGCTTGGGTAGAATCCATCCCGTTTTCGCAGGGAGGGGTGAGGCGTTTTGCAACCCTATCGAATGAGCTCGAAACTCGAGGGCCGTTCGAGCCTCCCAAGGAGTCCCGCAATGAAAATTATTCGAAGATGGGTTCTTGCCATTATGATTTCACCGCTCGGCATGGGAATGGCCGCGCCACCGCCCGGCGGAGTGCGCGACCTCATGCAAGCCGGCACGGGGAGCTACGGCTGCACGGCTTCCGATATCGCCCACTACGTGGCACGGAGAACCGCCGGGCCGATCACGATTGACGGCCGCCTCGACGAGCCTTCCTGGCAGAAGGTGCAAAAATCCAAAAATTTCGTCGATATGGTCACCGGTGATCCGGCATTTTTTGACACGCGGGCGGCCGCCATGTGGGACGATCAGTACCTTTACATCGGCATGTGGCTGGAAGAGCCCTACGTGGAGGCGCATTTAACCCAGAACGGTTCACTGATTTTCAAGGAGAGCGACGCAGAGGTGTTCATCGACGGCGGCGACGCTTATTCCGAGTTTGAGATCAACGCCCTGGGCACCACTTACCAGGTCTTTTTCATCTGGAAGGACGCCTACAAGAAAGGCAGCATCTTTGATACGCCGCAATTCGACGTTTTTAAACCCCAGGCCGTTACTTTCGGCGGAAACTTTGATCGTACGGCTGAACACTTTTGGGTGGGAACTCATCCGCGCGGCGTGCGCTGGGCGTTTCTCGATTGGGCGTATCCGGGCCTGCGCTCCGCCGTTCACGTGGACGGAAAAATCAATGACAACTCAACCCCCGACAAGGGCTGGACTGTGGAACTGGCGTTCCCCTGGAAGGATATGAAATATCTGGCCGCCGGGCGGTCACTGCCTCCCAAGGATGGAGACACGTGGCGGATTTTCTTCGGCCGGTTTGAAAAGCTCGAAGCCGGAGGCAAAGAGTTGCCCCATCCGGCGTGGGTGATGAGTCCCCACAGAGTCCTGGACACGCACATTCCGGAATGCTTCCCTTACGTTCAAATGTCCACAAAAATCGTGGGGCAATAGCGGGCCGGGGTATTCTGCGTATTCACCGTTGCGGCCATACCGGCTTTGACACGACATCAGAATTGGGGGATGAAAATGGAAGGACGCAATTTTCCTTGCGCGATAATGGTTCTGGCCCTCGCGGCATGGGGAGGAATGACGCCGAAGCGCGCCGCCGCAGTGGACCCTCCACCCTACAACGTCATTCTGGTCACGCCCGATCAGTTGCGCGCCGACTACATGCAGGTTTACGGCTATCCCCTTCCCGACACTCCAAACATGAACGAATTGGCGCGCCAGGGGACGGCATTCACGCGCGCCTACGCCGCAGGCTCCTACACCACACCTTCCTTTGGCGCGATATTGACCGGAATGTTCCCCACCGTGCATGGCATGACGCTGCCACCCTTCCAAACCTGCGGCCCCAGCATAACCCGCCCGCTGGCGGAGGGGGGGCATCCGTCGATTCCTGACGATCTTATTCTTTCCTCCCACAAACCGATTCTGCCTGACCTCTTGAAACCCCGGGGGATGCTGACAGCCGCGGACAACTCGAATTGCTGGTCGGTTTGGGACGTGCTTCAGCGAAGCTGGGATGAGTTCAAATTCTTTCCGGGCCCTCAAATGCCATTGGAAGGATATCCCAACCGCGCCGACCCCGTTTATCTGACGGCGCCGAAGACGCTTGCCTGGGCGCAACAATTCCTCACGGCTAATCGCGACCGGCGATTCTTCCTCTGGGTGCATTTCATGGAGCCGCACTCGCCCTACAATGCCCCTCGGGAATACGATCATTTCCACACGGCGGACGATTATCCTGACCTTTACGACGACAATGCTCCCGACATTCGGAAACTACACAGCCGGGCGGCGCTCGGGGACGTACACGCCATCCGCCGCCTCGATCAGCTCTATTCCTCTAAAATTCTTTACGTGGACCACTACGTTGGCGAGTTGATGAAGTCCATCGCCGATCTTGGCCTCGACAAGAGCACGTTGGTGATATTGACATCGGACCACGCCGAGCTTCTCTACTCCCATTCTCAGGACTTCAATATGGCCGACCATCGTTCGGTTTACGATGCCGACCTGCACATTCCGCTGATTCTCCGCGGGCCGGGAATTCCCGAAGGCAAACGCACGGATGCCTTGGCCAGCCACTACGACTTGGTCCCTACGATTCTGGATTTGGAGGGAATACCCACTCCTGCGGGCATCGATGGCAGCAGCCTGAAGCCGGTTCTTTCCGGTGAGGCCTCGTCCGTCCATCATTATTTGTACAGTGAGGAGAGCATTCTGACCCCGCAGTATTCGGTGCGCGACACACGTTATAAGTTGATTGAGACAATGCGCACCGGCAAAATCCAATGCTTCGATAATCTGACCGACCCTGGAGAATTGGTTGATGTCTGCAGCCAGATTCCCGAGAAAGCCGCTGAGCTGAAGCGCGCCTTGGATGTACACATTCAGGCTTTGATTCGGGAGGCGAAATCGTATGAGGATTGGGAGAAAAACCAAGGTCTCGCCGTGCTGGAACAGAGAGATTCGGCGCCGCTGGCCGCTCTCGCTCCCCGCGATCTCACCGTTGCGCCAGCCGATAGCGCGCACTTTCAACTTACCGGACGGCTCTGGAAAATGGTAGAGGGCCTCGCAGATCCGGCCGCGTCGGATATCTGGGCGACTCCCGGCCCCGCCACCGCCCTCGCGATCTGGCGATCGGACACGCCGCTGACCGGCAACTATGACATTTCGATTTCCTATAACGGCGGCAGCGACCCCGGCGATAAGCTCGCCGCCGACGCCAACTTCACCATCCGCTTCAAGGGTGGAACTCTTTCCATCCCCGTCGATGAAAGCCGAGGCCAGGGGTCGTGGATGCTCCTCGGCCGATTCAACGACCCAGTAAGCGTGGAATTGACTAATCGTGCCAGCGGCCCCGTAGTAGCCGGAAGAGTGCGATTTGTCCGGGTGGAATGATTGAGGCGCGGGCTTCTTTTCAGCGGGTCTTTTCGCAAACTGCAGGTGTCGTTTGCCGACAACTTGGTTCATAAGAAAAAATGAAGATAGTCCCCCTCGAGATATTTTCTCTCCTCTTGGTATTCGGTCTTATGAATACCGCTCATGTCGCTGCTGAACCACTCCAAGCACCTGCTTCACCGCTGCCGTCATTCGAAGTTGCCTCAATCAAGCCGGACAAGTCCGGCGACCGCCGCTGGATAATTAGGTTTCCGCCAGGGAGATTCTTGGGCAACGGCTTGACGGCGAAACAGCTCATCGCGTTTGCGTATGGCGTTAAGGATTTTCAGATCAGCGGCGGGCCAAGCTGGATCACCTCCGATCAATACGATATCGAGGCCAAAGAACCGGAAGCGCTTGCCGCAGAACTTCCGAAACTATCGGGGGAGGAACAATCCGCGAAAACCCATTTGCTGGTGCAGTCATTGCTAGCGGACCGATTCGCCCTGAAGCTGACTCACACCACCAAGGACCTGCCCGTGTACGCTCTGATCGTGGCCAAGGGCGGCCCGAAACTGAACGCCGCCACTCCTGGGGACACCTATCCAAATGGCATGAAAGGCCCGGATGGCCGCGG
>JASHSC010000629.1 GCA_030036915.1 Terriglobia bacterium | reverse complement strand
TCAGAATAGGCGTAGGGTTGCCAAGTGATTTCATCAAATTACGGGCACATTTTTTCGTTCGAGGGTTTTGATTATTTGATTACTGAAAGCCGGCAGTGAATGTTGCGGGCAGGAAAAATCCAGGCGAAGTGCTTTTCATAGAAATCGGTCGAAGTGCCCGCAATCATTCGCCCCAGGTTATCCAGCAGGAAGTTATGACCAAAGGTCAGGTGGCGATCGAGAATACGGAATCCGCCGGCACCGTAGGTGAAATTCGCAAAGCTTTCCTGCGCGAAATAATCGAAACTGTGCATGCCCAGGTGCACAAGGTGAGTGGGATCCGTGTAGGAGTCCATCGAGCTGAAGTGCGGCGTCACTACGATTACCTCGGCGCCGGGCTTCGAGATGCGATGCACTTCCGCCATGGCGCGAAGAACGTCCGGCTGGTGCTCGATGAAATGCGAAAGATAGACTTTGTCCGCGCAGGAATCACGCAGCGGCCAGGGAAAGCACGCGAGCTCGCAAAGAACGTCGGCATCCGAACCCGGCTGGCGGTCCAGCCCAATTGCGCCCGCCACCTGTTTGTTCTTTCCGCAGCCAATATCCAGGATGAGCATTCGGGTTCTTTCGTGAATTAATTCAGCGTCATTTGGCCGGCTCAACGACCAGCGTCGCATGAGGCGGCAGCCGAAGCGTCGCGCCATCAGGTGCAAGCTCGGCGCCATCGAGAGCATCAAGTTGCGTCAATGCATTTGCAGTCACGACTTCGCTCAGACGGCAAGTGACCGGCAATTCCGTATAGTTCACCACCGCCACGCGCTTCCCGAGCGGAAATACCGCAACCCGAGGCGGCGCATTCATCAAAGTGACCGTGAAATCGGCCACTTCGCTCCGCAATTCCTGGAGGGCATCACGGAGTTCGGGCGTGAGCTGCTCCACTCGATTCTGGCCGTCCACGTGCGTCAGGTGCGGCAACGCGTCGGAGAAGATGACGAGCTTGCCGCCGCCTTCCTCCACGGTTTTCACAAGCTGGTCCTTTTCAAGGTTCAACGGAACGCTTGCGGGCAGACGCGGATCACCATTCAGCCGGTGGGCAAGCGGCTGGCTGATGAAGGCGGTGCCGCCGGCCGCCAGCATCCGCACCAATTTGGGCACAAGCTCCCTATCCCCCAGCGCCTGAGTGGTAAAGATTGCGGCGCGCGCGCCTTCGGGAAAGTGTGAAGTTGGAGCCTCCGGAATTCCCAGCATGCCGATTTCATCGAGGATGTAGGCCTCGTCGTCGGGATCGCTTGAGACCGGCTTGTAGGTGGCAATTCCGCTCCAACCTGAAACGTAGGTGGCGAGTGTGTTGTATTGCTCCCGCCGCGCCGCCAGAGCTTCGGCTTGGGCCGCGTACTCCGGCGAAGTAAGCGCTCCATAGTGGAAGAGAAACACCTCGCGCGCGCCGGCAAGAATTGTTGTCAATGGCTGGTCCAAATAAAGCGTGGGAGTTGTGCCGAAGGGATCGAACCATCCGCCGCCGGTTTTCGCTCCACCCACCTCGCTGAGCCAACGGTAAATGAAATAGCCTTCGTATTGCTGTTTGTTGCCCCAATGGTCGGAGGCCGGGTCGCGCAGCTCCGTGCCTACCCAGATGCGATCGAAGATCGCCGCCTCCTTGTCCGGCACATATCCCCGCTCCTGGAAGCGGTCGTACCACTGGGGGAACTTGATGATGACTTTGACGCGAGGATTCACCGCGTGCGCCGGGCCCAGAACCCGGTCGCGGCTGACTTGCAGCATCAACTTTTCGTGATACTGGTCCCAACTCATCGAACCTTTCGCCGCCGCGCACTCCGAGCACTGGCAATCCGTGCAGAAGAAATCGTCGATCATGATCTCGTCAAACAGCGCCGCGGTGAAGCGGAAAATGGCCTCCAGGCGTTCCTGCGTAGGAAGATTCGTGTAGCAGACCCAATGCGGGCCGCCGCTTGAAGGCTTGCCGACATTCACGGTGGTGACGCAGCCGGAAACTTCCAACCCGGCATTGCGAAAGAAATCGCGCGCCGCCTTGAGCGTGGCCTCGTCGGCCTGGTAGCCGTCGCGAAAAGTTTCAATGTAGACCTTGGTGATGCCCATCTTGCGGCAGAATTCCAGCGCCTCCTGCCGTCCCTGCTCGGTCGTGAGGTGGTCGCGCACATCCTGAGCAGTGAAGAGCGTGGACCACGTCACGCACCGAGCTGGACGCGCGGAAAGTACAAAGGCGGCCAACAACAAGACACTGGTAACAGTGATCGAAGGATGTGAAACCGCCCGTGCCACGTGTCTTTGATTTATCAAAGCCCTACTCCTTGCGAAACATCGCTGAAATTATGCACAGCTTCGATGGTCGTCATCATGAACCCTCTTGCTCAAGCAACTCAATTCGCAGTAATCGTTGCCGAAGCCGACGGCAGTTTTTCGAAATGTGCAGTTACTGTGATGTCTCCGGGCTTCGTCTCGGTCTGCAAAATGATCCGGCCCAAACCGGCGGCAATCTGCACTGCCGGAACACCGCCGATGCCCCGCAGCACTCCCGGCCCTGACACGTCGAAACGAACTTCTCCGGAAAGTGGAACCAGCGTGCCCTGAGCGTCGCGAATGCTGACGGTGAGCTCACTGATGTCAGTGTGGATGACCTCGATCGCGCGCGGATTCGCTTCAATTTCGAGCTTGGCAGGCGGCCCGGCCGGGCGCAATTCGTCAGTAAGCTCTCGTCCTCCACAAGCGCCCACGGCTCTCAATGGGCTCTGCTCGTAATTGACGGTCCATTGCATGGGGTCCTCACCCTTTCGAACGCCTTGCGACTGCCCGCCCAGGAACAGCTCCACGGAAGGGCAATTGGTGACCACGGTAACGGTGCGCGGCTTGCCTTCCTGTCCGGGCCACGTCCAATGCCCGCAGAGGTGAACCATGGGCGCGGTCGTCCAGCGGCTCTTGAGGTAATACCACAGTTCCTTGGGCAGGCGTGTGGAATCGAGCGCGCCGGAACGCTGCTCCGGCCAGACGGGCCAGTAGTCCGAGCCGTAATCATGCATGCACCAAATCGTGCTTCCCGCCATGTAGCGGCGCGATTCCAGAATGTCGAGGTTGGCTTTGGCCTGGTCGATCTGCTTCATTTCGGCGTCCAAGTCGCCACGGGTCGCCCGGTCCCCCGAGTGTTCGCTGGTCAGCAGTTTGCATTCGGGCAAGAGGGCATGAACCTGGTCGATGCGTTCGGTTTGGTAATTGATGCCCAGAACATCGGGTATATCCACGGTTCCGAGCTTCCTTCCATCATCCGGGCGATTCTCAGCATAGATGGTGAGGCGCGTCGGGTCGGAGGCGCGCGCAACTCTCTTCAGGCGTTCAAACATTTCCTTTGACCGGCCCTCGTTCATCATTCCCCACAGAATGATGGAAGGATGGTTGGCGTCGCGCTCGATCATCTGGCGCATCATCGCTTCCGCGCTGCGGATGAACTGTTCGCCGCCGATGTATTGCCAGGTGGCGATCTCTTCGTAAACCAGAATTCCCAGGTGGTCGCAGGCATCAAGAAAAACCGGATGCTGAGGATAATGAGAACAACGGACAAAATTCGCGCCCGTCTCCTTAAGAATTTCCGCATCACGCACCTGGTTGCGGTGCAACAGCGCGTTACCCAGGCCGGGATAATCCTGGTGGCGATTCATGCCCCGCAACTCCACGCGCTTGCCGTTGAGAAAGAATCCGTCATTCGCCTTGAATTCATACCAGCGAATTCCAAATGTCGTGGAGTCCTCGTCTGAGGGCTTGCCGCCGTCATCCAATTGGACGCGGCAGGCGTAAAGCCGCGGAGTATCCACAGACCACAGTTCAGGAGTGCGGATGGGGTCAAAAGTGATGTCAAACGTCTTATCCTGACCGGGCTCAAGCGGCGCACTGACGGTTTTCTCCGCGACGAGCTTCCCATCTGGATCGCGCAACTGCACTCTGGCGGTGCATGCTCGGTGATCCGGGAAATCGTTCTGAGCCCGCACCGTCACGTGTACGACTGCCGCGGATTCAGACACCTGCGGCGTGGTGACCCGAATGCCGTACTGAGGAATGTAAAGGCGGTTCTTGATGACCAGCGTGGCCTTGCGATAGATGCCCCCGTAAAGGTCGTAGTCGGGAATGTCCTTTCCCGGCAGCACGTCCGGATCGTGTGCGTTGGTGACTTTGACCGCCACCAGGTTGTCGCCGGCCTTAATGAAATCCGTGGCGTCCGCGCTGAACCCCGTGTAGCCGCCCATATACTGTCCCAAATGATGTTCGTTCACCCAAAGGTCCGCCACCGCATAGGCCGCGGCAAATTCCAAAAAAACCTTGCGCGACGCTTGTTCCTGCATGAGCGCGAAATGTTTGCGGTACCAGCCGATTCCGCGGTAGTAGCCGCGCACCGGCACAAACGTGTTCTGAGCATTGAAAGAATGGGGCAGATCGACGCGATCCCATCCTGGCCCTTGTTCAAAGGTGCCCATCGCCTGGCCGGGGACCGAGACGTCGTATTCCCCCAAGCGAAAATACCAGCCCATCGAAAATTGCAGAGTGTCCGTAAAACGCAGCGGAGGATTCTGAGACGCAGATTGCGCGGCGTCACGAACGGGCGTTGCAGAGGAAATTAACAGAAGAATTGCGCCTGCTAAAATTACGCGCCGCACGCCGCGATGGAACATGAATTTTGGCATCTTTGAATTTCCCCTCGAGCAGATCCCCGCCTTCCGGCAGTCCAAGAGTATACGCCCGCACAAGCCATTGTTTGCCCGCACAAATTCGCAAGATGATTTGACGCTCTCAACTTGCCTGGAAGGATGCTTCCGATCTGGCCGCAAACGAAGTATTCTTGATCGTCGAAGGTTCCTCGTCCCTCAACCAACATCCTGCGGTAGGGAGGAAGTGGCATGGCTCACTTGGTGAGAACCGGAATATCGCTTGAAAGCGA
>JASHSC010000628.1 GCA_030036915.1 Terriglobia bacterium | reverse complement strand
CAGACGAGCTTTGACATGCGGCATCTGACTCTTGACATTCAACTTTCGACCCGGAAGTTCCATGAATGCTGAAGAACAGCGACTCGAGGAATCCCGCGAGCGCAAGCTCCACTGGAAGCGTTGGGGACCTTACCTGAGCGAGCGCCAGTGGGGGACCGTCCGCGAGGATTACAGCCCGTGGGGAACGGCGTGGGATTACTTTCCCCACGACCATGCCCGTTCGCGCGCTTACCGCTGGGGAGAGGATGGAATCGCTGGAATTTGCGACCGGCATCAATACGTATGTTTTGCGCTGGCCCTGTGGAACGGGCGGGACCCGATTCTGAAAGAGCGCCTCTTCGGGCTGACCGGTGAAGAGGGGAATCATGGCGAGGACGTCAAAGAGTATTACTTCTACCTTGACTCAACACCCACACACTCCTACATGAAGTATCTCTATCGATATCCCCAGAAGGAATTCCCCTACACTTGGCTGGTGGAAGAAAACCGGCGACGGAGCAGGAGCGAATTTGAGTTTGAGCTGGTGGACACCGGAATCTTCAAGGGGGATCGCTACTTCGACGTGTTTGTGGAGTACGCAAAGGCCACACCTGAAGAGATCCTGATCCGCATAACCGTAAACAATCGCGGTCCAGAATCTGCCCCGCTTTACCTGCTGCCCACACTTTGGTTTCGCAACACCTGGTCCTGGGGGCGGGATAACACGCGCCCGAAATTGGCGAAAGCCGAGGAGCTTCCCGGCGCGGCGGTGATTCGGGCTGAGCACAACTACTACGGATCGCGCTGGCTGGTCTGCCAGGACCATCCGGATTTGCTGTTCACCGAAAATGAGACGAATTTCCAGCGGTTGTTTGGAGTTGCCAATCGAACGCCCCACGTCAAAGACGCCTTCAACGACTATATCGTCCATGGCGCGCGGAATGCCATCAGTCCTGTCCCCGAGGGCACGAAGGTTGCGGCGGTTTATCACCAGACTATTCCGCCCGGGCAGAGCGCGGTGTTCCGCCTGCAATTCAGCGATCAGCAGCCGAGCGACGATGTACTCTGCGACGCCTTCGACAGCGTATTTGAAGAGCGCCTGACCGAGGCGGATGAATTCTACTCCAAGATCATTCCACCCACGCTTTCCCCTGATGCACAAAATGTGTTTCGCCAGGCCATGGGCGGGCTGTTCTGGTCGAAACAGTTCTACCATTACGATGTGCGGACCTGGCTGGAGGGCGATCCCGCAGGTCCTCCTCCGCCTCCCCAGCGATGCATGGAACGAAACCACGCGTGGAAGCACCTCTACAACGCCGACGTCATCTCCATGCCCGACAAATGGGAATACCCATGGTATGCCGCCTGGGACCTGGCGTTTCATTGCGTGGCCATGGCACTGGCCGATCCCGACTATGCGAAGGAGCAGCTCATCCTGCTTCTGCGCGAATGGTATCAGCATCCCAACGGCCAGCTTCCGGCTTATGAGTGGGCGTTTAGCGATGTCAATCCTCCCGTTCACGCGTGGGCGGCGTGGCGCATTTACAAAATCGAATGGCGACGGTGCGGCGCCGCGGACCGCGATTTTCTTGAAAAGGTCTTTCACAAGCTGCTGCTCAATTTCACCTGGTGGGTCAATCGCAAGGACCCCGATGGCATGAACGTCTTTGAGGGCGGGTTCCTGGGGCTCGACAACATCGGCGTGTTTGACCGGTCCAAGCCGCTGCCTACGGGTGGGCACATTGAGCAATCCGACGGAACCAGTTGGATGGGCATGTACTGCCTGAACATGCTCGCCATCGCCATGGAACTGGCTCGCGACGATCCGGCGTATGAGGACGTGGCCAGCAAATTCTTCGAGCATTTTGTCTACATCACCCAGGCGATGAACAATCGCGGCGGGCACGGCTTGTCCCTGTGGGATGAGGAAGACGGATTCTATTACGACGTCCTGCACCTTCCCGACGATCGCCACCATTTCATGAAAGTGCGGTCCATGGTGGGCTTGATTCCCCTTCTCGCCGTGGAAGTGCTGGAGCCGGAAGCGATGGCGGGAGTGCCCGGGTTCAGGCGGCGCATGAAATGGTTTCTCGAAAATGTTCCCGATGTTCCCCATCACATCGAGATGACGCAGAAATCCGAGCTCGGAATCCGGCGCCTGCTCTCAATTGTCAGCCGCAGAAAACTTGGACGGCTTCTGCGCTACCTCTTGGACGAAGAGGAGTTCCTGGCGCCCAACGGAGTTCGCAGCGTTTCGAAATTTCACGTGCACAACCCTTATGTTCTGCGCATCGACGGGCAAGAATACCGGGTCACCTATGAACCCGCGGAGTCCGCCTCGGGTTTGTTTGGGGGCAACTCCAACTGGCGCGGGCCGGTGTGGTTTCCGCTCAATTTTCTGCTCATCGAATCGTTGCAGAAATTCCATTATTACTACGGCGACCAGTTGAAAGTTGAGTGCCCGACCGGTTCCGGACACATGCTGACTTTGTGGGAGGTCGCGGAAGATCTCTCCCGGCGGCTGACCTCGATATTTCTGTGCGGAAAGGACGGGCGACGGCCTGTCTTCGGCGGGAACGAGCTTTTCCAAACCGATCCCCACTGGCGGGATTTGATTCCTTTCTACGAATACTTTCATGGCGACAACGGCGCGGGCCTGGGCGCGAGCCATCAAACCGGCTGGAGCGCGCTCGTGGCGAAGTTGCTGCAACAATCCGGCGGATGAGCACTCCGTGCTGGGTAAGGAAAGCGTCAAATGGAGTTCCACCTCCGCCGGATGACTGCCGGCGACATTCCCGCCGGTGCGCGTTTCGCGGAAATCGCCGCTTGGAACCAGACACGCAGCGACTGGGGGAGATTCCTGCGGGCGAGCCCGGAAGGCTGCTTTGTGGCGGAGGCTGGCGGCGAGGTTGTGGGAACGGTCGCCACGATTTCGTATGAGGGCCGGTTCGCGTGGATCGGCATGGTTCTGGTTCACCCCGAAATGCGCGGCAGGGGAATCGGCACGAAGCTGCTGGAAACGGCGATTGATCATCTGGCAAGTTGCCGTATTCCCTGTATCAAGCTCGATGCCACTCCTCAAGGCAAGCCTCTTTACACCAAACTCGGATTTGTGAGCGAGTGTGAAATCGAGCGCTGGCATTTGCGGCGCGTACCCGCGGACAAACTTGCGATCACGCCCGGGCAGGTAACAGAGAAAATGCTCGAACTGGACCGTGAGGCCTTTGGCGCTGACCGAAGCGAATTGCTGCGCGCCATTGCATTGGAGCGCGCGGATTTCGTGCTGCAATCGCGCAGACAGGGGAAGCTTGCAGGTTACAGCCTTGGACGTCGCGGCGCACTTGCCGATCATCTGGGACCTTGGGTGGCACACGACGAATCCTCGGCGGACGAATTGCTCGAGGAATTCCTCCGTCGATCCGATCGTGCAACGGTTTTTGTCGACGCGCTGAAAGACAGCCTTTGGGCGATAGGCCTGCTCCGCCGGCGCGGCTTCCAATTCTCGCGGCCTCTCACGCGAATGTATCGCGGGCATAATGAATTCCCCGGTCGCGTCGACCTGCAATGCGGCGTTTTGGGGCCGGAGTTCGGTTAATCATCCCCCTCATGAGTCAGACCACACCCACACGAAGGTTTTATGGCCATTGGATTGTCCTGGCGGCATTCCTGAACTTGTTCTTTGCGGTGGGATTGGTCTTTTACGGGCTGCCGGTTTTCTACGCATCGCTGGTGGACTCTCTGCATTTCACGCGCAGCCAGGTGGCACAAGGGCTGTTCCTGGGGTTTGTGATAGTTGCCCCTGCCTTCGGATTCCTGGGCGCGTTGATCGATCGCGTTGGCGCGCGTCAAGTCTTGCGCGCCGGTGTTTTGCTGGTTGCACTGCCCATTGCCCTGATGGGCTGGATGACAGACTTGTGGCAGTACTACGTCCTCTGCGTCATTGAGGTTGTGGGATACGTTCTGGCCGGCCCCATCACCAACCAGGTTTTGATCTCAAACTGGTTCCGTGTGAAACGCGGCCGGGCCATGGGATATGCGTACCTGGGATTGGGTCTCGGCGGCGTCGCGGCGCCGGTTCTGTCCGCCGATCTGATTGGAGAAATCGGTTGGCGGCAGGCGTTCATCGTTGTCGGTGTCATGATCGGCGTGGTGCTCCTTCCCATTGCCCAGTGCGTGACGCGTTCGGCTCCTGCTGAAATGGGGTTGGTTGCCGACGGAACCGAAGCCTCAGCGGCACAACATGCATCTGGCGAAACCTCCTCCGCCTCCTTAGCGGCGGCGGTTCGAACCGTCAATTTCTGGCTCATCCTCGTGGGCAGCACCTTTACCATCGGCGCCATTGGGACGGTGATTCAACAGTTCGTCCTGTTTCTTCGCGACACGGGCTACTCCACGGTTCAGGCCTCGCACGTTTCCAGCGGACTGCTTTTGGCAGGGCTTGCCGGCCGCGTAGGCGTGGGCCATCTGGTGGACCGCTTCAACAAGCGCGACGTCATGGCGCTGTTCTATCTCGTACTGGCCCTGGCCATTCCTCTGCTCATCGTGGCAAATCATGCTGCCGCACTGTGGTCGTTTGCAATGATCTTTGGATTTGCCATGGGCGCGGATTATTTCCTGATCCCCTTGATCACCGCCGAGTGCTTTGGCCTGGGGGCGTTGGGAAAGCTGCTGAGCTTGATTATCATGGCGGATTCGCTCGGACAATTCTTTGGGCCCGTGCTGGCCGGGAAAATCTTCGAAACGACCCATAGCTACAATCTCGCGTGGGGAATCATAACCGCCGCCGGGGTGTTCGGCGCCGCTGCGATTTATGCTGTGCGAACACCTCGCCACGGCTGAAAGGTGCACAGAAGTCCCGCGACCGCGTTGCACCGGCATTGCAGTTTCACCTATAATGTCAGCGAACCTCAAATTATCAGGACTTGCACAATGCCCTCACCCATCGTTCAAAAACTCGAGGAAGAAATTCAGGCTTTGGAACACGAACTGAATCACGAGCTGCCCAAGGAGCTGAAGCGCGCGCGGGCGCTGGGTGATTTGAGCGAGAACGCCGAATACATCATGGCGAAACAGCGCCAGGATTTCGTGAGCGCGCGGTTGATCCAGCTCAAGACGCGTCTGGCGGACCTCTCGCTCATTAACATGAACAACATTCCGAAGGACCGCATCGCCTTCGGTTCCAAAGTTACCCTCTATGATGTCGACCGGGACTCGGAAATTGAGTACCGGCTGGTGACCAGCGAGGAGGCGGACGTCAGCCAGGGGCGCATTTCCACCACCTCGCCAATCGGCCGCGCCCTGATGGGCAAGAAAACGGGGGATACCGTGAACGTGGCCACGCCCCAGGGCTCGCGCGAGTTCGAAATTCGAGCCGTGGTGACCATTCACGAGCAGGCCTGAGGCCCGCAGCCGCCGCGAAAAGATCTCGAACCGCACGGCACACGGCATCGGCATCCGGGACGCGAACATGGTAACCCGAAAAATCGGCGACACTCTCCAACACGTTCTTGACGCCATCGTTCGGGGCTTCGTTTCGAGCGGCATCAATCCCAATTTTCTTACTTTCATCGGGTTCATCATCAACTGCCTGGCGGCGTATCTGTTTGCTTACGGATTTTTCGCCTGGGCTGGAGCCACGATCATCCTGGCGGGTGTTTTCGATATGACGGACGGCCGCGTGGCGCGCCTCGCCCATCGTGTCACTCCGTTTGGCGGATTTTACGACTCGGTGATGGACCGCTACTCCGATCTCTGCCTGCTGATCGGCCTGCTGGTCTATTACGGGCGCATCAACCGTTACACCTACGTCAGCCTGGTGGCGGTCGCCATGATCGGTTCCGTGATGATCAGCTACACACGCGCCCGTGCCGAGAATCTGATTCCCACGTGCAAGGTGGGATTCATGGAAAGGCCGGAGCGTGTGGTGCTCATCATTATCGGGGCGCTATTTGACCGCATGGCGCCTGTTCTCTGGCTGATCGCCGTGCTTTCCAACATCACGGTGATCCATCGCATTCTTTATACGCGCCAGGAAGCACAAAAGCTGGCCGGTCAGCAGGGCGTCGGCTAACGTGGCGATCCGAAAATCCTGTCACCACGCCCAGAGGTAGAAAGCCAAAAGCATGGCAGTCGTTGAATCGTTCGAAATTCAAGCCCGAGACATGGTGGAAACGCAGCTCCGGCGGCGGGGCATCCGTGACGAGCGAGTGCTCGAGGCCATGCGTCAGGTTCCACGCCACGAGTTTGTTCCCACCGCTATGATCGGCGCTGCCTATGCGGACCGCCCTCTGCCCATCGGCTTAAGGGAAACAATTTCCCAACCCTACATCGTCGCGGCGATGACGCAGGCTGCCGGCGTCTTCACCGGGGACAAGGCGCTCGAAATCGGAGGGGGCAGCGGCTACCAGGCGGCGATCCTCGCGCACCTGGGCGCGACCGTATGGATGATGGAAATCAATGCGCGGCTGGCGGAGAGCGCCCGCCTTCGCCTCGCGCGCCTCGGCTATGCCAACGTCGAGGTAATTACCGGCGATGGCAGCGAAGGCCTGGCCGAGCATGCACCCTACAACGTGGTGATGGTCAGCGCGGCAGCGCCCCGCGTGCCGCCGGTCCTGCTCCACCAGCTCGCCGAGGGCGGCCGTCTGGTGGCTCCGGTGGGCAACCTGCATCATCAGGAATTGCTCCTGCTCTCCCGGCAAAAAGACCAGTTCGTCACGCAGCATCTTGACGCCTGCCAGTTTGTGCCACTGCTCGGTAAGGGTGGTTGGCCGGGCTTGCATTGCACGGCGGAAAATTGACCTTCACCTCGCCGCACATGGGTTTTCGGCCAGACACCACCACGAACTTTTTCTTGACTCGAAGCGGGCCGCAACATAATATCGGCTCATCGCTAGAAAGGAGGTGATCCATGTCGATCGAAAGTGCAAGTAATCTTAGCGAGGGTGCTGAGGCTTAGGCGCAAAGCATGCGCGCGTTTGTGGGTAGCTCTCTCTGGCAATTGAGGGAGCGTTGTGGCAAGGCGCTGCTGGGCGCCGTTTCCTGTGAACGAATTGAAATTTAGGAAAAGCCAAACCCATCAGTATCCCGGGCCCCTGGTTGTGCGGTCAGCGTACAACCAGGGGCTTTTGATTTTTGGAGCGAACGCCGCTCGGCAGCCCCTTCACTGTACGGCAAAGCTGCGATTCTCCGCCCCCCAGCGTGGCGCGGATTGGATCGCTTCCATTACCTCCTCGGGTTCGTTCACAGTTCTCCAGATCTCGCGATGCCGCGTGTTCATGAAGCGCTCCGCAATGCAATACTCGAGCAGGGCGGCGACGCGGTCGTAAAAGCCGAGCGTGTTGACCATCACGATGGGGCCAAGATACTGGCCAAGCCGCTTCAGGGTGATGGTTTCGAACAATTCCTCGAGCGTGCCGCAGCCGCCCGCCAGCGCCACAACCGCGTCCGCCCCTTCCAACATGCGGCGTTTTCGCTCGCGCATGTCTTCCACGATGCATAACTCGGTCAGTTGGGCGTGCGCCCATTCGAGTTCCACCATGAAACGGGGAATGACGCCAATCGCCGCCCCACCCGCTCCCAGAGCGCCGTCCGCCAGCCTGGCCATCGCTCCCGAACCGCCTCCGCCATAGACCAACGTAGCGCCATGCTCGGCCAGGTGCCGGCCCAGGCGCTCCGCCGATTCCAAGTACTTTGGGTCGCACTGCTTGCTCGATGCGCAGTAAACGCAAACCCTCAGGTTCGCCATTCGATTCTTCTCCCTGGGAACAGAATATCCATAATCACCCTCGTCAGCGTGTTCGCACCCATTCAAACGCGCGCAGGATCAGCGATGAAGCCATTTCCGTCAGATGGTATTGCGGTAGATCCTCGGGGCGCACCCAGCGCGCGTCAATGACGTCGGAAGCGGGGTGCAGGCGTCCGCGAATTCGGCGGCAGAGGTAATCCACAATAACGTAGTGGTATTTCACACGATTGCCATTGCGCGTGATCCGGTCGAATACCAGAATGCAATCCAGGGGTTCAACGTCCAAGCCGGTTTCTTCCTTTAGTTCGCGCTTCACTCCCGCAGTTAATTCCTCGCCCAGTTCCAGCAGTCCCCCGGGAATGGACCATTGGCCTTTCAGCGGCTCGCTGCCCCGGCGAATCAGCAACACTCGGCCGCGTTCGATCACCACGCCGCCCACACCCACCAGCGGATGCTTGGGATATTTCCGTCTCATAAATCGTATCGATGGCCTTGGCCGCTGGATTCCTTTAGCCCGCCGCTGCCTCAGAACTCGCAGCGAGCGCGCCACTGCTCACGCACACGTTTGACCCATGCAGAATGCAGGTTTCCACCGGGTCGTGCGGGTCAAGGCGAACGGATTTCAGTTTGAAGAATGCGCGGCTGGCGAAAGTTTTGGGAATTTGCCCCTCCACTTGCGCATCGCGCACGCTCGTGCAGGTGAAGATGGCCACGGGCGAAACGATTGCCGCGGAAAAGCAGACTTCGTCCGCATAAAAGCGGCGGCAATCTTCGAGCGTCAGCATGGGGCAAGTATCCCACGAAGCTGTATTTCCCCCAAAGAGTCAAATTCTCTCACTATTTATTTTCAATAACTTCTGGGGATATACCGACAATAGAGAAATTCATACCGTCCTCGGATTCGAACGAAATCTGGCATCAAATTGTTACCAAAACATCCAATTCCTCAACCAAAGTCGACATAATGTCGGCCAAGAACCTGCATTTTTGTGAGGCATTTTGCCGCGCTCCCTTTGTTTTCATACACATTCTCGGTTTGTTCGTAAGAGATTAGATTTCTTTACCGTGATCTAACTCGCGATTTAGGCTGATAAGACTTGAGTTTAGAACTGGTTACGACAAAACGGCGGCGAATTTGCATCAGGCGCGAGCCTGTGAATCGAGTTTTGAGTCCCAGCCGGCGGCAGTCTGATTCGACCGAGATAATGAAGCCTGCGGGCGTATGGTGGGTAACAGTCCAAACAGTCCGCGGTCTTCGACTCCACTAGCCATCTGGTTTCAGAACTGACCGGCTGGCAACTATAGCGAAAGGGCGATCCTAACAGAAGTTTATCATAGAGTCAATTATTGTTTTAGGTATATCAGCATTCGGTGGGCGTGGACACATGGGTCGAGTTCAAGAAGCAGACCGTGCGAAGATGCCATTTCGGCCCGGCCGCTTATCTCCAGTCAAAGAGAATCCGTGTGCCCGATCCGTTGAAGGTGATCGTCCAATTCAACAAACCCAGCGGCTGGCTCGGCCGGCGCAGAGATAAATTTCAATGTTTGCCATGATCGTCGCAAGACAAACAACCATCTGGATCGCAGACTCGCACTGACCCTTCGGATGGCCCGCGAGGCGGGCTGTAACATCCTCTTCTCCGAAAGATTTCCAGGATGCCCGGCAGGTGGAGGGAAATATGGTGGTAAACCCCTTCCGCCAGAACTAATCTCATCGATTATTCACCGCTGTTTTACTCTTTAACCTTTATCCTTTATCCTTTAGTCCTATGTCCGATTGTCTTCCCAACTTCACGGAATTCAAGAAGCTCGCCGGCCGTGGCAACGTGGTGCCAGTTTATCGTACCATCGTCGCCGACCTGCTGAGTCCGGTTTCCGCATTCCTCAACCTTTCACCGCAGCACGGGCAGGAGGCGAACCGGCATCCTTACAGCTTTCTGCTGGAGAGCGTGGAGGGTGGCGAGCGCATTGGCCGTTACACGTTCTTTGGCATTGATCCTTTTAAAATTGTTTCCTGCCGCGGGGATCGCATCACAGTGAGGCGCGGGGAACCTGTAGCGGCGGTCTACGACCGCCGAACCATTGATCGGAGATCGACGCCACATTCCGGCGGTCGCAGACCGCCGCTACAGGAAGAAACCGGCAACCTCTTCGAATTTTTGCGCAGCCTGAGCGCGCGCTACCACTCGGTGGAAATCCCAGGTCTGCCGCCCTTCACGGCCGGCGCAGTGGGATATCTTGCTTACGAATTTGTGCGCATGCTGGAGCGCCTTCCACCGCGCGTGCCTGATGATGTGGATCTGGACGATGCCGTGTTCATGTATTTTTCAAACGTCCTGGCATTTGACCACATTCTGCACCGGCTATGCCTGATTTCGAACGTGCTGACGGAGGAAGGTGACGGGAGCCTGCGCGCCAAATACGATGCCGCGTGCCGCCATCTGGATTTGCTGGAAAAGCGTCTGCGCCGCCCGCTTCAGACTGTGAGCGGTCATCATCCGGCGGGGCCGCTGCGGGTGCGCTCGAACATGACTCGCGAGCGCTACGAGGAGATGGTGGAGCGCTCGATGGAATACATTCGCGCGGGTGATATCTTCCAAGTGGTGCTCTCGCAGCGCATGGAAGTTCCCCTGCGTGTACCGGCGTTCGACGTTTACCGCGCCCTGCGCGCCGTCAATCCTTCACCTTATATGTTTTACCTGCGCATGGGGGAATCGACGGTGCTGGGTTCATCACCCGAGATGCTGGTGAAGGTGGCGGGCCGAGATGTGGAATACCGGCCGATCGCGGGAACGCGTCCGCGCGGCAAGACGGAAGAGGAGGACAAGCGGCTGGAGGAGGAACTCCGTGCCGACGCCAAAGAGCGGGCCGAGCACATCATGCTCGTGGATCTAGGCCGCAATGACCTGGGCCGCGTTTCGGAATTCTCCACGGTAAAGCCTCGCGACGTCATGTTCGTCGAGCGGTATTCACATGTGATGCACATGGTTTCACAAATCACCGGCCACCTGCGTCCCGATGCGGACAGCTACGCCGCGCTTGCCGCCTGTTTCCCCACGGGGACGCTGACGGGAGCGCCCAAGGTTCGCGCCATGGAGATCATCGATGAGCTCGAGCCCACTCGCCGCGGCATTTACGGCGGCTCCGTGCTCTATCTCGATTTTTCGGGGAGGCTCAACTCCTGCATCGTCATCCGCACCGTAATCATCAAGAACAAAATTGCCTACCTGCAAGCCGGCGCCGGCATCGTGGCGGACTCCATCCCCGCGCGCGAATACGATGAGTGCCAGAACAAGGCTCGCGCTCTTCTGCGCGCGTTCGAGTTGGCCGAAAAGGGACTGTGAAGGTCCCGAATTTCAGTCGTACAGTTTGAATTATACGTAGGGGCAGGCCTCGTGCCTGCCCATTGCCATGGAAACCCCATGGTTCGGGCACCCACGAGGGGTGCCCCTACACCGAGTTCTCAAGCCTCATCACCACTACCCAGCATGACCGTGTAATTCCTTCCATAGGCGCGGGAAAATAAGGCGCTGCTCACCCTAGCCACTCCACTCCTAAGTTCTTGATTTCGGGCTGTCAGACCCACCGGAAAACCTTTGGCAAATCCCTTGCTCCCTCGAAAGGTGGACTCGTATGGCTGAGGCCGGACTGTGAGTTTCACGGAAGCCCTCGGACGGTTCCGATTACGGAGGTGAATTGATGAGCGTTTTCGGGAATTTAGGGCAATTCGGGGCAATCGGCGGCGGACCGCCGGACAGCGATCCGCGCAAACGTGAAGAAAAGCCGCAGGAGGAAACTCCGAAGGGAAAACAGGAAGAAGAAGTAACGAAGTCCCAGGCCGCAGCGCCTGATGTTAAGCCGGAGCCCGATGTTAGGCCAGAGAATGTCGAGCAAGGTCACCTAGAAGAACCACCCTTGGAAAAATCTGAAAGGCGAGAAGCCCCCATTCCACCTCCTTTGACCGTTGGACACGCGGGCCTGCAGAGTCCGGGACTCTCCCTCTTTGGGCCGGAGGAAAGGACTCCGGACACGCCTCCCAAAACTCACGGAACTGGCCCCCTGTGGGTGGCATTGATTATTCTGGCGCTGGCGTTTCTCGGTGCCTTGACCTACAGCTACTACGCTCTGCGCGGCCAGAACATTTCGATTGCGCAACTTCCCGGTATGTTCCACTCGATAGATACCCTGGGAAGCCGTATGGGAAACGCGGAGGCCAAAGTTCGCAGCTTGTCGGCCGGCTGGGACCAGATGTCCGCCCATCTCGCCACTCTCGACGGCAAAGTCAATTCCAGCTTGCAATTTGCCCGCCGCCAGACCCGCGATCTTGAAACCCGCCTGCACAGTGAAATGGACCAAAGGAACCAGGCGGTGGATTCACGATTTAACCAGATCGAACAGAACCAAAACGCAGATCGTGCGAGTGTGGCGGAACTGAACAAAAAGCTTGAAACGGAAGTGGCCGCCCTGCAAGCCGAGTTAAGCAACGCGCGCGACGAAAATGCCCGCAGCTTGATCAACGTGAACGAGGAAGTCGGCAAGGAGCGCGCCAATTTGCACGACCTGAACCAAAAGCTTCAGCGCGAAAAGGTAAACTTTGAGGCTACCCGGAACTCACCCGCGCAACTCGCTCCGGGAGTTGCCCTCACCGTCCTCAGAACCAACGTTGGACGTCAGCGCTTTCGCGGCTACGTCACATTGGCCTCCGGCGGACAAAAGCTCTGGCTCGATAATCTGGGCGTGCAGGAGTCGCTGGACCTTTTTCCCAACGATGCCAGCCATTCCTATAGCCTGGTGATTACGCAGATTAACGCTCACGGCGTGGTGGGTTACCTGCTCATGCCCGCGGGGGTTTAGACGAAGATATGGAGCTAACAATGCATTTTACGATTCTCGGGTGGATAATCATCGGACTGATTGCCGGCTGGCTCAGCGGCAAAATTACACGTGGTGACGGCTTCGGAATCATCGCCGACCTGTTTCTGGGCCTGATTGGGGCAGTCATTGGAGGTTGGATCTTCGGGCTCCTGGGAATTAACATTCTCGGTTTTATCGGCAGCCTGGCCGCGGCCACAGTGGGTGCAGTGCTGCTCGTCCTGGTGGCGCGAACCTTTGCTCATTCCGGGCGGTGGTAGTCCGCGCTGGGCCGAAGGCAATTCAGGTATTCAGGCGGGCTGTTGAGGGGAGCAATTCCGTTCGCACGGGTCATACCCTGTAATCCTTCGACTGACGAGCCCGCATCGAACGCCCAGTTATATCCCCTGCCCATTCAGGGCAAAGGCAGGGGTTGGGCAAATGTCGCAATTCACGTAATCCCACCAAACCTCGATTTTCCCTTGGCCGCAACGCGCATCCTGGGGCAAAATAGCAAAGGGAAAAGAAAATCTTCGTGGCGCCCACAATCCGCTAAATCCCAGGCGGCGCAGGAGCGCGGCCTTTCATAGTTCAAGGCTTGGGGGCATCAGCAGAGTATGCCGGTCGGCGATCTATCTTCGCTCAAGATTGACGACGCGCGCCGCTCGGGCGGTGGGGCGGGAAAATTTTGGCGAATTTTCTCGGCCTCGCTGGGATTGCTGGTGATCATCGGCGGAGGATTGTTTGCCCTGCACACGCGCGACCCGATGGTGGAGGTTGCCGCGGCGCGCCCGCCCGTCGCTCCGGAAGCGGAAACCCTGCTGAATGCCAGCGGCTACGTCACGCCGCGCGTCCGCGCCACTGTGGCCGCGAAAATCACCGGGCGCGTGACCGGCGTCTTCTTCGATGAAGGCATAAGCGTGAAGGAAGGCCAGCTTCTCGCCACGCTTGACGATTCAGACATGAAGCGCGCGCTGGCGGCAGCGGTTGCGGACCGCAATTCCGCGCAGGGCGCCATTGCCGATTACCAAGTGCAGTTGAAATACGCACAAATCAGTTTGCATCGAACACAGGAGCTCCACGACGCGCAAGTGCAGAGCCAGGATGCCCTGGACATTGCCAAGACAAACGTGGACAGCCTGAAGGCCAAAATCGCACTCGCCAAGGATCAGGTGGATGCGGCCGCAACGCGCGTCCAGGAGGCGCAGCAGAACGTGGATAATTGCCAGATTCGGGCCCCCTTTGCGGGGATTATCGTCTCAAAGGATGCGCAGGTGGGCGAAATGGTCTCACCGCTCTCCGCCGGCGGGGGCTTCACGCGCACAGGAATCGCTACGATTGTAGATATGAATTCCAACGAGATTGAAGTGGACGTGAACGAGGCCTACATCGCCCGCGTGCTGCCGGGACAAAAGGTGACGGCCACGCTCGACGCCTATCCCGACTGGCAGATTCCCTCGCACGTGCGCACCATCATTCCCACCGCCGACCGGGAGAAGGCAACCGTGAAAGTGCGCATATCGTTCGACAGGCTGGACCCGAAAATTCTGCCGGATATGGGTGTGAAGGTCGCATTCCTGGGGAGCGAGCCCGCTCGGGCGAAATCGAAAGGCACGGATAGGGCGCCGGCTGCGAAAGCCCTGATCCCCAAGGGCGCCGTTCACAACGAGGGTGGGAATTCTTATGTCTACACTGTGCGCGATGGAAAACTGGACCGTCGCGCCGTCACCTTGGGGAACGGGATTGAAGGCGACGTGGAAGTAATCGCGGGAGTGAATGCCGGTGAAGAAGTCGTGGTGAACGGTCCTGAGAATATGCACGATGGCCAGAAGGTGGAAACGCACCCTTAGGAGGGTTGCATGGTAAGCGTCAATGGAAACGGGAATTCCAGAGCCCTGATTCAGGTCCGGGGGCTCAACAAGACTTACCGGCGCGGTGGCGAGTCCATTCAGGTTCTTCAGGGGCTCAACCTGGACGTGGATCAGGGCGACTTTGTTGCCTTCATGGGCCCAAGCGGATCGGGAAAAACCACGCTGCTGAACCTTCTGGGCGGGCTGGATGTGCCCACTGCCGGCGCCATTTCCGTGGCCGGCGACGAAATTACGCACATGTCCTCCGGCCGTCTGACGGAGTGGCGCGCCCGCCACGTGGGATTCGTCTTTCAGATGTACAACCTCGTTCCGGTGCTCACCGCGTCGCAAAATGTCGAGCTGCCGCTGCTGCTCACGCGGCTCTCGCGCTCCGAGCGGAAGCAGCACGTGGAGGCGGCGCTCGCCATCGTGGGATTGCAGGGCCGCGCCGACCATTTTCCCCGCCAGCTTTCCGGCGGGCAGGAGCAGCGCGTAGCCATCGCCCGCGCCATCGTTTCAGACCCCACGTTCTTGCTCTGCGACGAGCCCACGGGTGACCTCGATCGCAAGAGCGCGGACGAAATCATGGCGCTCGTCGAAGAATTGGTCAGCAAGCATAAGAAGACCGTATTGATGGTCACGCATGACCCGCTGGTGGCGGCGCGGGCTCACACGACGCTTCACCTTGAAAAGGGCGTCCTGGTGGAAGGTGCAAAGTCTCCCCAGGGGGCGGCTGCCGGAGATGCGGCATGAAATTCTGGTCCCTGATTTGGGCCAACCTCACACGCAAAAAGGTGCGGCTGCTCCTCACCCTCGGCTCGTTTGCTGTTGCGCTTTTTCTCTTCGCTTTTCTGGCGGTGGTCAGGGATGCATTCAACCGTGGTGGCGGCATCGCCTCTGCCAACCGCCTGGTGACCATCAATCGCGTCTCGATTATCCAGAGCCTTCCGCTTTCTTATCGCGACAAAATTCAGAGTATTCCGGGTGTGGAAAGCGTGACGCACGATAATTGGTTCGGTGCCGTCTATCAGGATGAGAAGAACTTCTTCCCGCAATTCGTCATCGACCCGCAAGCCCAGCGAAAAGTCTATTCCGAGCTGGTTGTACCGGACGATCAGTGGAACAATTTCGTTAAAGACCGCCAGGGTGCAATTGCCGGCGCCAGCACGGCCAAGCGGTTCGGGTGGAAAATCGGCGACCGCATTCCCCTCAAGACGACGATTTACGGAGGCGGCGGGTGGGAGTTCAACCTGGACGGCATCTACCACGGCACGCGCCCGGGAGACGACGAGACGCAGTTCTGGTTCCAATGGGACTATTTCACGGAGCGCGTGCCCGAGCGCTTCAAAAACCAAGTGGGTTGGTATACCGTGCGGCTCGATTCTCCGGATGATGCGATGCGCGTGGCCAAGACCATTGACGCCGATTTCGCCAATTCGCCCTATGAAACCAAGACCGACACCGAATCCGCCTTCGCGGCGAGCTGGGTGAAACAGTTTGGCAACATCGAAGTGCTGATTCTCTCTATCGGCAGCGTGGTGTTCTTCACGCTGCTCCTGGTAACAGGCAACACCATGGCGATCTCGGTTCGCGAGCGCACCAGCGAACTGGCCATCCTCAAGGCCATCGGATTCAAAGACGGCGTAGTGATGTTCTTTGTGCTGGCGGAGGCGCTAGCTATCGCGTTGCTTGGGGGACTCGTGGGCCTGGGTCTCGCTTTGCTCGCCATACCGGTTCTCGCGCAGTCGATGAGCGGCATGCTGCCGCCGCTGGTTCTCTCCAAAACCATGCTGGCGGAAGCGCTGGGCTTCGCCTTGCTGGTGGGTACATGCAGCGGCGTGCTGCCCGGCCTTGGCGCGATGCGCCTGCGCGTTGTTGATGCGTTGCGAAGAATCTGAAGAATAGTGGCTGGGGCCTGGTTACATTAAGAAGCGCGATTTTACGGACTTCCGGAAGGGCGGGGCTTCAGCCCTGCCGTTAGAGATGTAGCAGCGAAGCGGGCCTTTAGGCCCTGAAGCAATGCCGCATCAGGGGCTAAAGCCCCCCAAAGATTGGCCAGTTCCCGGAGGCGGGGCTGAAGCCCCGCCCTTCCAGCCACTTTTCACTGGGGTCAAAAATGGCGATTCCGGTTATCTACAATTTCCGCAGTGTGAAAGCGCGATGGACCTCCGCCATCGTCGCAGTTCTGGGCATTGCCGGAACCGTGGGAGTGTTTGTGGCCATGCTGGCATTAGCGCGCGGATTCCGCGCCACGCTGGTTTCATCGGGTTCGTATGACAATGCCATCGTGATGCGCGCCGGCGCCTCGGCCGAAATGATGAGCGGCATCACGCTGGACACGGTCAAGATTCTCCAGGATGAGCCGGGCGTGGCGCGCCTGGACGGGCAGCCCATGGTGACCTCGGAAGTGGTGGTGGTGGCACCCTTCCCGCTGCGCTCGACCGGAACAGATGCGAACGTGCAAGTGCGGGGAGTCTCAGCGAATGTGCTGACTGTACGGAAGAACGTGAAGATTGTTCAAGGCCGCATGTTCCAGCCCGGCCTCTCGGAACTCGTGGTTGGACGCAATGCCACAAACAGCTACGCAGGATTGACCCTGGGAAATCGCGTTCGCTTCGGCGGCGGAGAATGGACTGTGGTGGGGATTTTTGATGCCGGCGATTCGGCTTTTGATTCCGAAGTCTGGTGCGACAGCCGCGTGCTCGACGATGTGTACAAGCGCCCGACCAATATTTTCCAATCGGTGACTCTCCATCTGAGTTCGCCGAACGCGTTGCAAGCCCTTAAGGACGCGATCGGCAAGGACCCGCGCCTGGACGTGGACGTGAACCGCGAGGTCGATTATTACGCCAAGCAGTCGCAGACCTTCACCCGCCTGATCACCGTACTCGGCGGCCTGGTCGCCGCCGTGATGGGCATTGGCGCAATTTTTGGAGCGCTCAATACCATGTATTCCGCCGTCTCCGAGCGCGGGCGCGAAATCGCGGTGATGCGCGCCCTGGGTTTTGGAGCGTTGGCAGTGGTCTTTT
>JASHSC010000627.1 GCA_030036915.1 Terriglobia bacterium | reverse complement strand
GGGCGGCGCGCTTGAGGACCAAACCGGCAGCGCGAAATTCGAACGGCAAATCTCTTCACGTTTTGTAGCCCAGTTGGGGTACACGGCGGGTCGCCAGCGCGCCACCGGAGCGATTCCCTTTCTGGTCGATATGAACCGCAATTACGTCAGCCTGGGGTTCTTCTACCGGCTCGGGCAAGTTCCCCTGGGGAGGCATTAGTGACGATGACGAAGAACACCCGGAAATCCCAATTGCGATGGTAGGATTGCGCAGCCGCAGTGGTTCGCCGCCGATGGTTCCTTCTGGCGCCTTTCTTTGCCATCGGCATATTGGGATTCTGTGTGGCTCGAACATGGCCGGTGCGTTATCGCTCCGAGGCCTTGATCATGGTCGAGCAGCAGCAAGTCTCCTCGCAATATGTAACTCCCAATGTGGTGACGAACATTGAGGACCGCTTGCAGAGCATGACGGACCAGATTTTGAGCCGCGGCCGGTTGCAGCAACTGATCGAACAATTCGACCTTTACCCCAATGCCCGCGCCAGCGTCGCCAACGACGAACTGATCGACATGATGCGCAAGGACATCATCGTGGAGCCCGTAAGAGCCTCGGCCCGCACCGGGGAACTGACCGCCTTCCGAATTTCCTACCTAGCTCCGACAAGGGAGACCGCCCAGCGTGTTGTCAACGAGCTGACTTCCGTGTTCATTGATGAAAATGAGCGCGCTCGCAATCAGCAATCTGTGGGCACCACCAACTTCCTTGCCAATCAACTCGAAGATGCGCGGCAGCAACTGGCCGATGCGGAACAAAAACTGAACGCGTACAAAATGCAATACCTCGGCGAACTCCCCGAACAGGAGCAGAGCAATCTGCAAATCCTGAACAGCTTGCAGGCGCAGTTTAGCGCCGCATCGGCCGAACTGGACCGGGTGGAGCAGGATAAAACCTATCTGGAATCGATGCAGGCGGAATACAAGTCCCTGGGCCCGGCGGTGAGCCCAGCCTCCGGAAATGCCCAGCAGGAATCTCTGCCGCAGTTACGCGCCAAACTGGCCGAATTGCGGGCCCGCTACACCGACCAATTTCCGGAAGTCATTCAAGTCAAGGATGAGATCGCACGCCTGGAAAAGCTCCAGCAGCAAAAAAGCCCCGATTCGTCGACCTCGCAAACCGGCACTTCCGCCGCGGACGCTACTCAGCCGAACCTGATTGAAGTCAACAGCCGCCTGAAAGCTGTGGACGTTGACCTCCAGAACCGAAGGAAGGAAATCGACCGTTTGCGCGAGCGGATTCAAACTCTCCAGGCCCACCTGAACCTCACTCCGGTGCGCGCGGAACAGCTTGCCGAGGTCACGCGCAATTACCAGGATGCGAAGGAACGATACGAGTCGCTTTTGCAGAAGGAATCGCAGTCCGAGTTGGCCACGAACCTCGAGAAGCGCCAGCAGGGAGAGCAATTCCGGATTATCGATCCCGCCAGTCTGCCGGAGAGGCCGGTGGAACCCAACCGCGCTGAAATCATAATGGGAGGGTGGCTGTTGGGCCTGCTGGCGGGAGTGGGGTTTGTCGCATTGAAGGAGGCCACGGATTCGCGTCTGCATGGCAAGCCTGACCTTGAGGCCGCTACTTCCCTTCCCATCCTGGTTTCTGTCCCGCTACTTCAATCTCCGTGGGATTTGGCCGCCGCGAAAAGGCATTACTTGATCGAAGCTCTGGCCGCGGCATTTCTGGTGGTCACTTCACTAGGGGTCGGGGCAATTTTATTTTGGTGAATTAGACATGTATGCGACTTTTTTCAAATTGCGGCGGAATCCCTTTGAGATCAGCCCCGATCCGCAATTTTTCTTCCGCACAGACGCTCATAACGAAGCACTGGCCGGTCTTTACTACGGCATTTGCGCGCACAAAGGATTCATGGTGATGACCGGCGAAGTCGGCACGGGCAAGACGTTGGTGGTTCGCTGCCTGCTGCAATTGCTGGATCAAAAGCAGCTCAACTATGCCTACATGTTTTGCACCCGGCTCTCGAGCGGAGAGTTCCTTCAGGATGTGGCAAGTGATTTGGGAATCGCGGAACCTCCGCGCAGCAAAAGCCAGCTTCTCCGACAACTTCAGGCGTATTTGCTTCGGCGCGGGGAGAAAGGGTTGTACACAGCCCTGATTATCGACGAGGCCCAGCACCTGGAGACCGAGGTTCTGGAAGAAATTCGCCTGCTCACGAACCTGGAAACGACGCGCGGTAAGCTCCTTCAGATCGTTCTGGTGGGCCAGCCGGAATTGGACGCGACTCTTGAGTCCCACAACCTTCGGCAACTCAAACAGCGCATCGCCATGAGGTTCCAACTCCGTCCCCTTTCCGAGATTCAGACCCGGGGTTATATCTGGGACCGGCTTCAACAGGCAGGGTCGCACGACCCGATCTTTACCCTCCCGGCGGTCCATTCCGTGTACGTCCATTCCAGCGGAATCCCCCGGCTCATCAACATTCTCTGTGACAACGCCTTGATATCCGCATTCGCCACCGGGCGCACGGAGGTCACCGACCTCATGGTGGATGAAGTGGCTAGGGACTTGTGTCTGACAGAAAGAAATAGCTCTCGAAAACCGGCGTCACAGCGAGAGCCGGGAACTGCCGAGGCAACGGCCGTGGACCACTGGCCGGAGATTTCCGAGTACGACAAGGAAAAGACCAATTACAAGGACGTAGGAACAGCAATCTAGGCCAAAGCGAGGTTTGAAGTGAGTCGAATTTTTGAAGCGCTGCGTCGTGTTGAACAATTGAACGATCCTGCCGGAGCGGCTGCGTTCCCGGGCAAGTTTGGGGAGGGGACCGATGCGCTTAACCCGTTTCCGCCGGAAGTGAATGGCCTAGGCCACCTCGCGCGCGCCACCTGCCGGCCTCATCCCCAGGGTCATTTGCTGTGCCCCGGCGATAAAGACGTCGCGGCCGTGGAGCGGTTCAAGCTTCTCCGCTATCGGCTCTACGAATTGCGCAAACAGCATGCGGTGAAGTCCGTTCTGATCACCAGTGCGATTCCGAAAGAGGGCAAGAGCATGGTGGCGGCAAATTTGGCCATCACGCTGGCGCAGGCCTCCGATCGCGTTCTTCTGATCGATGCCGACCTGCGAAAGCCCACCATTCATATTCTCATGGGCTTGAACCCGGCTGAGGGGCTTGCCGAGATTCTGCAGGAGCGCGCAGAACTCATGGGCGCGTGCCGACGAATTGATCCCGTGGGTTTTTGCCTGCTCTCCGCTGGCCGCCCCCCCATCAATCCTGTGGAATTGATTCAGGGAGAGCCGATGCGGCGAGTGGTGAAAACGGCGGCATCGACGTTTGACTGGGTGGTAATCGACTCTCCGCCCATCCTGCCCCTCGCCGACGGGAGATTTCTTGCTGGCCTCTGTGACGCCGTGTTCGTGGTAGTTCGGGAAGGACATACGCGGCGCGAAGAGCTTCAGGAAAGTCTGGCAGCCCTCAAAAACGCACCCACCGCCGGGATCATTCTGAACACCAGCCGATCCGCAAATTGCGAAGCTTATTCTCAATATTACACCGCCGTTCCCAGGGCAGAGGGACCGAAACGCCCCTCCACACCGGCCCGGCAAATTCAAAAAGAAAGGGTATCCAAGGGTGGTCAAGTTTCTTAGCGCTTATATTCCAGCCCGCACGTTGTTTCTTGCGACGTTGGACATGATGGTGATCGTGGCGGGACTCTTCAGTGCCCTCGCACTAGGCTTCCCGCACACCGCCGCGATGAATCTCGATTATTCGCACGCCTCGTTAAGGATCGCGCTGGCGTGCGCGGTGTGCATGCTCTGCATGTATTACTTCGATTTGTATGAGTCGCAGGTGCTTATCAACCTGCGGGAAGTTGTCGGACGTTTAAGCCAAGTGATGGGGACGGCCTGCCTGGTGCTCGCCGCGGTCTATTACGCCTGGCCCAGCATCGAGCTGAGCTGGGAAATTCTTTTTTTGGGAATTCTGATGATCGGGCTGTCATTGGTGGGTTGGCGAAAGCTTTTTCTCATGCTCAACCGGCTGGCACCTCTCGCCCAGCGTACCATTTTCCTGGGGAATGGCCCCCTGAGCCCATGCCTGGTTGAGGAATTGCAACGCTGTCCTGAACTTGGCCTGCGACTGATCGGCTACGTTGG
>JASHSC010000626.1 GCA_030036915.1 Terriglobia bacterium | reverse complement strand
CGTAGACCACGTGCACGCCCGCATGTTCCAGCGTGCGCGCCCACTCGATATTGCTTTCCTCATCGAACCGGGCTTTCAATTCCATGAGCACGGCCACTTGCTTGCCGTCCTCGACGGCGTCCAGCAAGGCGCTGACAATCGGCGAGTTCCTCCCCACGCGGTAGAGCGTCATCTTGATGGCCAGCACATTGGGGTCGCGGGCCGCCTGGCGCAGAAATGCCACGATCGGCTGAAAGGAATCATACGGGTGATGCAGCAGACAGTCTTCCTGACGAATCAAGCTGAAGATGTCTTCCTGGCAGTCCGCGCCCAGGCTGGCGGGAATTTTCGGTAAGAAGGGCTTTTCCTTCAGCTCCGGGCGGTCGACAGAATAGAGTTCCATGAAGCGATCGAAATCCAGAGGGCCCTCGGTCCAATAGACATCCTGCTCGTGGACGCCGATTTGGCGGGTGAGAATAGAAAGAATCCGCTCCGGCATCTCCTTCGCCACTTGCAGGCGAACGACGGCCAGGAAGCGCCGTTCGCGCATGGCCTCTTCGATGGTTTCCAGCAGGTCGTCGCTCTCTAACTCCTGAACGGCCACCTCCGCATCGCGCGTCACGCGAAAGGGCGATGATTCCACAATTTCCATGCCAGGAAAGAGTAGGCCCAGATTGGCGGCAATCAACTGCTCGAGCCAGACGAATTTGTAGATTTTTCGCGAGGGCGGAGAGGGAGGAGAATCCAGCGGAGCCGTTTTGACCGGAACCAGTTGAGAAAGCGTATTGGGGACTTTGATACGCGCAAAGTGCTCCTGTCCCTTCTGGTCGCGCACGACCACGGCCAGATTCAGGCTGCGATTTGAGATGTGTGGAAAGGGCCGTCCCGGATCAAAGGCCAGTGGCGTAAGCACGGGAAAAACGTGATGATAGAAATAGGCGTCTACGGCGGCGCGCTCCTCGCCCGAAAGTGAGGCGGCGTCAACCACGAAGATACCCTGCTGCTCAAGTGCAGGCTGGATTTCCGCGCGCCATAAGTCGTGGGCCTGAGCGCCGATCTCCAGAATTTTCTCACGAATCAGTTGCAGTTGGGTTCCGGCAGGCCGTCCGTCGCGCGCCGATTCTCCCCGGCCGCTCGCCGCCTGCTTCATCAAGCCGCCGACGCGGACCATGAAAAACTCATCGAGGTTCGAGCCGATTATGGAAAGAAATTTCACACGCTCCAGCAGCGGGTTGGCCGGGTCTTTTGCTTCCTCCAGCACCCTGCACTGAAATTCCAGCAAGCTCAATTCACGATTGATGTACAGGTCAGGACTGTCCAACGGGAGGTTTTCCGGCAGGGCAAGCGCCGGCTCCGGAGAAATCAGCGAATCCACTTTGGTCTCCTTAGCACGCAAGGATCGAGTGGGCGGATGAATTTTTGAAGTTAAATATTAACGGGATTTAGGCGCGGGGGCAACTACGATAAGATGAATTTTGATGGCGACTTTTGTTTCACCAACATGACGGCGCAATCGCCCTATTTCGGGCCTTTGCTCATACGAAAACTTACCTCCACCGTGACGCGCACCGGTACTGGAACACCATTGCGCGTCGCCGGATTGAACTTCCACTTTTTCACCGTATCGATGGCACTTTGATCCAGACCGTCGCCGAGAGGTGCGGACTTTTCTTGAATATCGGCAATGTTGCCCGCAGTGTCCACCACCACCGAGAACTGAATAGTCCCCTCAATTCCCTTGCGAGCAGCCTGGGGCGTGTAATCGGGGTCGGGTTTGTAAATCGCAGTAGGCGGCTTAATGTCGGCCCCAATCCCGGCAAGCGTGGACCCGATATAGGCATCCGCGATATATCCCACCTTCCCGTCGCCATATCGAATCTTGTCAACTCCCGGGGGTGCAGGTACATTTCCCAAAAAGACAACCTGCTCACCGCAGTGTAAATTTGTCGCAATGTTCCCCAAATTGTCAGGCACGGCGAACACGGGAACGTCTGAATCGCCGGGTCCACAGACGAGGTTTACGGATTTCCCTTCCGCGACCACGGGCGGCACCGCGGCAACCGCAGGTGCTCGCGCTGCAAAAGGCTTCTCACGCCGGGCCGTGCGCACAGCTTCCAGCAGAGGAGTATGGGCGCCCGCATTGCGCAGCGCCTGAAGGTTGGCAGCGACCGGGTCAAAGTCGATCCCGCGCTCCCGTACTTGTTGTGCGAGCCCATTCTCGTCCAGGCTTGTGCCCAGCAGTTGCATAAGCTCTTGCTTGCTGAAGGGGCGTGGTGAAGCGCGCTGCAATGCGTCGATGAGCGCGTCCTGGGCGCCATCCGAACGTATCTCATTCAGGAAGGCGGCAGTGGGCTGAAAGTCGATTCCTCGTTCCGCCATGAGCCTGACAATGTTTTCATTCGGAGTTTCGGCTGTAACCAGCATGCGAATCTGCGTGGCGCTGAGTGGCTTGGGAATCTCCGGATGCCATGCTCGCTGAAGGGCCGCCAGCACGGATTGGTCTGCTCCTGACGCACGGAACTCCTCGAGGACCGCGTCGGTCGGGGGAAAATTGATGCCGTACTTTTGAATGGTCGCGGCAATTTCGCTGCTGGGCTGATGACTGGAAAGCATATCGTGCACTTCATCCTTGGACAACGGCGGCCGGCGGCTTTGAGGGGCGGCCGATATCGTCAAAAACACAGCGAGCACGAAAAGCGTGACGAACCGCTTCATAACCGTCGCCATATCCAAAAGCATACACCCCTTCCACACGCACTGTCCCATTCCGAGCCTGGGCGGACCAGCAGAAATTGAGCGCTCAGAACCATGGCCTCCCACAATCAGGTTTCCTGGCGCGCCAAGTAAGTCCTATAATGAAACTCAGGTCGGAGATGAAGTCCGCATCGGAAAACGCGCTGCGCGCGGCATATGCCGAGTGCCAGCGGCTGGCGAGCCGGCATTACGAAAACTTCCCCACCGCATCGTATCTTGTCCCTCGCGACAAGCGCGACGCACTGGCAGCGACTTACGCCTTCGCGCGCTATGCGGACGATGTTGCCGATGAGCCGGACGTTGAAAATCGCCTGGAGAAGCTCGCCGACTGGCGCGCCAAGCTCGCTGCCTGCTACGAGGGAAAATTCGATCACCCGGTCTTCCTGGCGCTGCGCGACAGTGCCGACCGCTTCCGTCTTTCTCGCGAGAATTTTGAGAATCTTTTGCGCGCCTTCGAGTCCGACGTGGTGGTGAACCGACATTCGAATTTTAATTCCCTGCTCAACTATTGTACCTGCTCAGCGAACCCGGTGGGGCGGCTGGTGCTGGAGTTGTTTGGCTACCATGATCCTCACCTGTTCGAGCTTTCGGACAACATTTGCACGGCGCTTCAGCTCACCAACTTCTGGCAGGACGTGGCGATTGATTTCTCGCGCGACCGCATCTATTTGCCTCTGGAGGACATGGCGCGTTTTGGTTACACGCTTGATGACCTGCGCGCGGGCCGCTGCGACCAGCGCTGGCGGGAGTTGCTAGCATTCGAAATCGCCCGCACGCGTGAGCTTTTTGAAAGGGGAAGAAGCCTGCCGGAAGAAGTTCAGCCGAAATTGCGGGCGCAACTGCGTTTGACGTGGCTGGGAGGAACATCGATTCTTTCGAAAGTCGAAGCTGTTTCCTATGATATCTTTCACCGTCGGCCGTCGCTCAGCAAATGGGACTTTCTGAGGCTTTATTTGCGGGCCCGGCGGGCTCCCCTCGGGGCTACCGTCGCGCCGGCACCCACGGTTAGCATTCCATCATGAACGTTTCCTCTCGAAATGCCCACTTCACCAACGCGCGCGTCACCAATTTCTATTACGCATTTGTTTTTCTTCCACGCGAAAAGCGGCAGGCGATTGAGGCAGTCTATGCCTTCGCGCGGCGCGGCGACGACATTGCGGACAGCGGATTGCCCGCGGTCGAGGCTGCGGCTGCGCTCGACCGCTACCGCCAGATTCTTGACGCCTGTTACAACGGAAACGCCGGCCTGCTCGACGCCCCCGAACTGCGCGCCCTGGCCGAAGCCATTCAGCGATTCAAAATTCCCCGCAAGCCATTTGAGGATCTGATTCTGGGCCTGGAAATGGATTTGATCGGCGCCCGCTACACCACCTTTGACGAGCTGTCACTTTATTGTTACCGCGTGGCGTCCACCATCGGGCTGATTTGCATCGAAATCTTCGGCTATCAAAATCCCCGCACGCGCGATTACGCCGTCAACTTGGGAACGGCATTGCAGCTCGTGAACATCTTGCGCGACGTCCAGCGCGATGCGCAACGAGGACGAATTTATTTTCCGCGGGAGGATTTGGATCGGTTCGGCATTCGCCCCGGCGAACTGCTGGCCGGCGCATACAACGATCCATTCATCGAACTTATGCAGTTCGAATGTGACCGGGCGCGCCGTTATTTCGACTTGGCGCGCCAGATGCTGCCTGCCGAAGACCGACCATCAATGAAGGCAGCAGAGATCATGGCGGCGATTTACTGGAGCATCCTGAAGCGCATCCAGAAGCGCCGCTACAATGTGTACGGAAAGCGCGTGCAAGTTCCCCGCCCGCTGAAACTGTGGAAAGCGTTTACGGTTTTCCTCGGGGCGGAGTGGCATAAGTAGTGCCGGGCTTTAGCGCGTCACGTGCCGTCCTGCCTCGGCGGGAACGGCTCTACGGAAAATGGGTTTTAACGTCATCATCATAGGCGGTGGGTTTGCTGGCCTGGCGGCGGGAGTTGCGCTGGCGGACGCGGGCAAGCGCGTCTGCTTGCTCGAGCAGAAGCCCTATCTCGGCGGGCGCGCGCGATCGTTCCAGGACCCTTTCACAAATTCCGTCGTCGACAATGGCCAGCATCTTTTCATGGGTTGCTATCACTCGACGATCCAATTTCTCAAGACGATTGGAACGCTCGACAGAGTGCAGTTTCAGGCGAGGCTCAGCGTTCCGTTCCTGGACCGCGACGGCCGGCTGACACATCTCGATTGCCCCGCTCTGCCTTCGCCCTGGCATTTGTTCCTAGGAGTATTGGGTTCCGGCAGTTTCACTCTAAAGCAAAAATTGGAGGTCATGCGCCTGGGGAAGGGCCTGCGCAACGGCCGAACAACAAACGAGCCCGCGAATGTGGAGAGCGTCACGGAGTGGCTGACCCGACAGGGGCAATCCGAAGGTTTGCAGCGCAATTTCTGGAATTTGCTCTGCATCGCGGCGATGAACGAGGACCCGCGCGCGGCCTCCGCAAAGCTATTCGAGCGCGTGCTGCGGCTGGCGCTGTTTTCTTCGCCTGCGGATTCGCGCCTGGGCATCGCGCGCGTGGGATTGAGTGAATGCTATACCGCAGCAGCCACAGCTTTCATTGAGTCGCATGGCGGCCGAGTGCAGACCGGGCGCGGAGTCAATGAATTGATCATTGCCGATCGGGCCTGCTGCGGTGTGGATCTGGGCGGGGGCGAAAAAATCGAGGGAGTACCGGTGATCTCCGCGGTGCCGTGGCACCAATTCGCCTCTTTATTGCCAGGCGATTTGGTGCGCAACGAGCCGTTTTTTGCCATCGGTCTGGCCCTGCGGCCTGCGCCGATCATTTCGATCAACCTTTGGTTTGACGCGCCGATTTCCCATCTGGAATTTGCGGGCCTGCGCGGCACCACCATCCAATGGATCTTCAACCGCAGCCGCATTCTGGGCGATAAGAGCCACTATGTGTCGCTGGTGTTGAGCGGCGCGCGCGAGCATGTAAGCCGCTCAAAGGAGGAATTGCTGGCCATTTCTTTGCGGGAGCTGGGCGAAATGCTTCCGGCAGTACGCATGGCCAAGCTTGTCCACTCGCTGGTCATCAAGGAGCGATTCGCCACTTTCTCCCCAAGCCCGGAAGCCGATGCCCTGCGCCCGCCTGCCCGCACGCCCTTCCGTGGACTCTACCTCGCGGGAGATTGGACCGCCACCGGCCTGCCCGCAACCATTGAAGGCGCCGTGCAAAGCGGATTCACAGCGGCAAAAGAACTTCTGAAGCAATAGGCCGAACAGCCCATAGGCGTGAAAACTCAGGAAGCGTATTCCTGACTTATAGGTTTTTCGGATTCATGCCCCAAAAGGGATGTCAAAAAATGAAGGAACCTCGGGATAAGCTTATGAAAAAAAATGGTTTAGTGTAAACATTACACAGCGCCAAAGGATGTAGTGTTCTTGTTCACCGAATGGGGATGGAACGGCTATTTTGCGGGCTTGAGCGTCCAGGCTTGCAGTTTGGCGAGTGACATGAGCTTGGGGGCGTGAAACCCCCGGGGGAAGATGACCCAATCCCAAATCTCGGGCGAATCATCCGCCACGTAGTCAGCGGCGGCGAGGCGCGCGGGAGGGAAAGTAACGGAATCGGGCAGCGCGGCGTTCTGCATCAGAGTCTGCGCGGCCTGGGCGATTCCCACAAGGTAGCTCTCGGGCGGGACGCTTTGGCTGCCCAGCAGAATCGAGCCGGGGATTTGCCCGGTCTTGTCCATCTCATCCTGAACGTCAAGCACGGCCTTGCCGACCTGGGGCCACGGAGCCACCAACATCTCCGTGAGGGGCGGCGTGTTCGTAGCGGGGCCGTAGGGAGTCCGCTCGAGGAGCAGCGGCTCCGCCGACCGCCGCTGGACGAAACCCGCGAGGAATTTATTCAGGATATAAAAGACTTCGCTGGCGCTTAGATTGAAACTGTCGCCCGTCTGAAAAGTTACCTGCGGGTCCACTTGACCGGCAATCGTCGCGACTTCCTGCGTTGAGAAGACGTGATTCTGGGCGCGATCGCGGAACCTTTCCGCGGCGGTGGAAGGCGTGAGAAATTGCACGCGCGGAAACGACTTCAGAAAGCGGACGAGATCTTCAAAGTATTGGAAAGCGCGCTCGGACTCTTCCGGCGATCTTAGCGGCGGAGTCTTCCACTGCTCGGGCGGAGGATTAGCTCCCTCGCTGAAGTTCACGGCATCCCAGAATTGCTGTTCCACAAATTCGCAGGGATGGAAGTAGATGCTCAGCAGCCCGCCGGCTTTGCGCGAAGTCATGGTGAGGTAAGTATCCTGGAACCAGACCTTCACCATGTCCAGGTTGGACCAATTCGCGTCGGGCCGAAACCGCTCTGTGCCTCGGATATTGAAGATGTTGAGCAGGCCGCCGTACCAGAAGGGCGCGCCCCGCAGGCCTACCTGCTTGCCATCGTCAAGGTACACGTGCACGCCCCATTTATCGAGCGCCTGAAAAACCTGCGGAGCCCAGGATGCGCCCGGCTGTCCGTATGCCGTGGGAGTTTTTCGGAAGATGCGGGCCACGTCGTCGAAGCCCGGGCGCTCGCGGCGACTGAATTCCGCCGCGCCAGCGTCCCAATCCAGATCGGCTTCGTATTCGGCCACGGTGGGGTGCTGACTGTGGGTATTCGAGTGGTAGCCGATTTCGTGTTGCGCCAGAGCGGTGATGACGTCCTGGCGCCCGCGCTGCGCGAGGACGCGCGCCTTCTCGCCTACGATTTTGAATGTCGCCGGCACGCCCTCCTGCGTGAGGAACACGGCGAGGCGTTTGGCGGCATCGTCGCTCTGCGGGAGGATGTAGTCCTCCGTATCAAACCAGAGCACAACGTAGACCGGACCCTGAATGGAAGTCTCGGATTCCGGGCGCTCCACGCCCCGGCCACCGATGCGGGGAATGTGGATCGGCGGCGGTTGCGGTACCTGCCCCGGAGCCTGGCCCAGCCCCTGCGCGAAAGACGCTGCGGCCGCGCCGAACAGAATCGTAACCGCGCACACCACTGAGGACGCTTTTCGGTTCGCGTAAGTCATCATTGGGAATTGTATCCACGGCCCTCGCACACTTCGCAGGTCCGTCAATTTTATCTTAACTCATTGCGGGGACCACGTTCGCGTGAGGAGCAATGTGTCTGCTGGAAATCTGTAGCGGCGGTCTATCGACCGCCGACGTCGCTCATAGAGCGCCGCTACAGTAAATTGTACCTTGGTACTCAGCTCCGAGCCTTCTTTGAGACGAAACCTGAGACACCATCACCGCGCTAGGTCGATGCTCTGCAACATCCGGTCGAAAGTGGGAGCGTAGGATTCAAACGTTCCTGCGGGAGCAATGAAGATGAACGCCAGCACGGAATCACGCCGGCGCACGGTGACCAAATGATCCGTTTCTCTCTGCCCTTGCAAGGGAGAATCATTTTGCAGCAGCGTACTGACGGCGGGATTGCCGTGCAGGTTCATGCCGGTTTGCTGTAAGACCCTCAATTGGGGATTTGACTGGCGCATGGAGTCGAGAAGTTCCTGCGTCGCGTCAATCAATCCCCAGCTTCTGCCATCCTGGGGCTCGAACAGGCTCACGGAAGCGCCGTAAGCCTGCGAGGTCTCGCCCTCCGAGCCCGTCACCATGCCGCCCGGAGGGAACAAGGCAACGTTGTCCTCACCACGCTCCGTCTGCCAATTGGCGGGGTATTCGAGAGTGAAGATCTTTCCGTCAAAGCGCACCAGGTTTTCAGAAGGCGGAGGTGGTATTTGGTTCCCCGCATCCGTCTTGAGCGTGCCTTTTCGTTCCGGCGGAGGCGTCAGCACCGCCAAGTTCTCCTTCGCGCCCACAAACTCCGAATTGTCCATAGACCCCGCGCGCGGCGGACCCAGTTGCGCGATCTCCTTATCAACATCCTGAATGCGGTTTTCGGGACTGGGGTGGTCGGAGAAGAATTGCAGAGTGCGCTGCGGATATTTCTTGGCGATGATCTGGAAAAACTGTGCCATGGCGTGGGGATCGTATCCCGCCTGGTAGAGGATGTAGGCACCCACATCATCCGCCTGGGTCTCCGCCGAGCGCGAATTCTTGAGCAGCAGCGAATCCACGCCCAGCCCCAGGCCGAGCTGCGCCAGTTGACTCCCTATGTTGCCGCGCTGGCCCAAAATGCTGTCAATGATCGCCAGGCCGCCCTGAGCCAGGAGCGTTTGCGAGGCGATGTGCGTGCCGTGACGCATCACCACGTGGCCGGATTCGTGCGCGATCACGCCAGCGAGTTGCGCCTCGTTCTCAGCGGCGTCAAACACCCCGCGGTTCACGTAAATATACCCCCCGGGAAGCGCGAAGGCGTTGATCTCCGGACTGTTCACGATGCGGAATTTCCAGGCGTACTCAGGCTGGTTGTTGGGTGCAAACGCCACCAGCTTTTTCCCCAGATTGTTCAGGTAATTCAGTGCCTCGGCATCATCCAGCAGAGGCAGTTGCCTGTTCACCTGCGCGGAGTATTCCTGGCCGAGCTCCGCGTCTTCGCGAGGAGAGTAGAAGTTGTAGCCGGGCTTCAGGTCGAGCTTGTTATCCGCCCCGGCAGGCAGCGGCAGGAGAAAGAGCGCGACAAAAATCGCGGCAAGAGTTTTTCCAGGAGCATTCCGTCCTGTGCCCAAGTTCATGTTTGTCGGAAAGCTTCGCGAGGATGGCCATCCGAGCCACATGGTAACCCCACGTGGCCCGAATCGCTTATTTTCGCACGGGTGAACCCATCAGTCAAAGCTTCCGCTTACACCCTGGAAACCGCGCGCCGCCTGCCGCAGCACCCACTTCACCACGCGCACATCGTTATAACAGTACCCGAGATTGTGGTTCAGAGTCGAGAAGCAGTGCGTCTGGCACTCTTCCTTCATGGTGTCGAGTTGTTTCACCTCAAACTTGTGGTTGCCGATCACGCCCCAATCATACTTGGCCGAGTACATGGGGAAGCAGGGCGCGAGAGACCCATCCACGCGAATGATCACATTGTTCTGCCCCGCGCGGCAGTTCCACGGCTCCACTTTCCCGCGCATGAAGTCACGCATGTCGTACAGCCGCTTGACGGAGTTTACCATCTTGTATCCCGAGCGGTTCTTTTCCACCAGCCACTCCACCAGGTCATCCACGCGCGGCCAGTCTTCCTTGCGAATGAATGTGTCGTTCTCATCATAGTGTTTGAAGTGCTCCTGCTCGAGCATGGGCGACTCATTGATGTGGTAATCGGTGGCAATGCCGTTTTCGTGGGCGATTTCGGTGAGCTGCTTCACGTCCTCGATGTTGTTCCGGCAGATGTTGATATTAAAGAACACCGAATAGCCGTAGCGGTATTGGCGCTGAATGAGGTAATCGAAATACTTGCGCACCGGCGCGAGCGCCTTGGGCAATCCCGGCTTTTCGTCGACGGCATCCACCGCGAAATTGACGATGGCCACGCCGGCGTCGGCGACGCGGTCAATGACCTCCGGCCGCAGCAGGCGTGCGTTGGTGGGCAGATAAACCCAAAAGCCCTTTTTGGCCGCGTAATACACGACTTTGTGGACAAACTGCGGGCGCAGCAGTGGCTCACCGCCCATCAGCGCCAGGACGCGGCAAGTGGTGGAGTGCAGCCAGTCGATCGAGCGCTTGGCTGTATCCTCGCTCATGCCCTTCACCGTGTTGTCAAACGCCCAACAGTAGTGGCAATCGAGGTTGCACTTCCACTCCGTGAACAGATAGGCGATGACGGGATGGAAGTCGCCCGGCAGCACACGCGACTTGATGTAGGGAAACAGCCAGCCGGTCATGGCGCGATAAACCAGGGGCGCGGTCCAGCGGCGTCGATAGGGATTCTCGGGATGCTCGCGCGGATTCCAGTCCGCCGGATGTGTCGGCTCCAGCAGCTCCGGATGCTGAGGAAATACCGGCTCCGGCAGCACCTGCGCTTCACCCGTGGGCTTCGGCGGAGGTGGAAGAATCGCTGGCTGGGAAGGTCTGGTCAGTAAATCATGGAGGTTAACATCGAGGCGAAAACTGGGAGGATCGGAACTGGGTCCTTGAATAGAAGGCGATTGGGCCATGTCAACTCCTATAGGTTATCTAAGGTAAAGCGTACTTCCTGTGTTGCCCCCACCCTTTCTCAAGAGGTAAACCGCGGCAATCCGCCCGGACTCGCCCGGGGTCTCTCGAACGCCTGCAGCCTTACCCTCTTACATCAAAGGAACGTCTTCCACTTTCGAAAAGGCCAAAGAACCAGCCTTTTCGTCGGTCTGGTTAATCCCGCGAACCGCGGCGCACGTACTTCACCGCAGCGCTGGGCGACAGCCGGTTTCAACGAAACCGGCGGCCCCCAAAAATGAGATGCAGAATGGGACCTTGGGGTTCGGTGGGGAGAAGATTTTTCGGATGCCGAGCAGATTCTTTCACACCGACAGGATGTCCGCGTCCCACTTGGGTTGCGGCCATGTGCGCAACGGCGAAAATGGGCCCAGGCTACCTCTCGAAAGCACTGAACACTTGCGCGCCACGATAGACGGCGCGGTCGCCGAGGCGTTCTTCGATGCGCAGCAGGCGATTGTATTTCGCCAGGCGTTCCGAGCGGGTAATGGCGCCCACTTTCAATTGCCCCGCGCGCGTGCCCACCGCCAGGTCGCTCATGGAATCGTCCTCGGTCTCGCCGGAGCGAGCGCTGACCACAGTGCGGTAGCCGGAGCGCTGCGCGAGCCGGATGACTTCCATCGTCTCGCTCAGGGTGCCGATTTGGTTCATCTTCACCAACACGGCGTTGGCAATTCCATCGCGAATTCCCTCTGCCAGCCTACGGAGATTGGTG
>JASHSC010000625.1 GCA_030036915.1 Terriglobia bacterium | reverse complement strand
TAGCAATGGGTTTAAACGGCTACATATCCAAACCTGTTCGGGCGCAAGACCTGTTTGAGACCATCGAAGGGCTCGTGCCATCCTCGGCCGAGCCAGCCGCCAGGCAACCCGTCGAACGGCGACCGGAGAAAGAGGTGCAACCGTGAAGGTTTTGCTCGCTGAAGATGATGCCATCTCCCGCCGCATGCTTGAAGTGTTTCTGGTGAAATGGGGCTACGAAGTTGTCGTGGCGAAGGGCGGGGAAGACAGTTGGGCAATCCTCCAAGAGAAGGACGCGCCTCGCTTGGCGATTTTGGATCGGATGATGCCAGGCGAGGATGGCATCGATATCTGTCGAAGAATCCGGCAGCGCAAGGGCCGACCCTACACTTACATCATTCTTTTGACCGCTCGGGGACAGAAAGAGGACATTGTGGAGGGGTTAGAGGCGGGTGCCGACGACTACATCATCAAACCCTTCGATCCCCATGAATTTCGTGCCCGCCTCCGGGCCGGCGGGCGCATCGTGGAGCTTCAGGAGCAACTCCTTCGGGCGCGTGAGTCTCTGCGCGACCAGGCGAGCCGCGATCCCCTCACCGAAATTTGGAATCACGGGACCATCCTTGCAATCCTGCGGAAGGAGGTAGCGCGCGCCACCCGTTCCCAAGGGCCCATTGCCGTCGCTATGGCCGATGTGGATCGATTTAAAACGATCAACGATACCTATGGCCACCCAACGGGTGATGCCGTCTTGCGTGAGGCGGCCCACCGCATTCGGGACGCCATGAGGACTTATGACTCTCTGGGCCGTTACGGCGGAGACGAATTCCTGGCCATATTTCCAGGGTGTGATCCCGCGGCCGCCGCGCGTTTTGCGGAGAGCTTTCGAGTCCGCCTGGACCGCAACGCTATCGAAACGCCGGAGGGATTGATACCTGTAACGCTGAGTTTGGGGGTTGTGGCCGTTGAAAACCTTAGCAACGTGAATTTCACCACGCTCGTACGCGTGGCGGACATTGCACTCTACCGTGCCAAGTTTGCAGGTCGGAACCGCGTAGCTTTGGCTACTGCTCAGGATGTGGAGAAAGAGTTGGCAAGAAATATCCAGGAAATCGAGCCAGAAGAACCGGAAGAGACAACGGTCGATCTGCCGACCCTCTTTTCGCCAACCTAATGGTGGGAAAGGTAAATTTGATTATCTTGGGGAGAGATGACCGGCCGGATGCCGGGGCTCGGCTTCGCCCCTGAGTGAATGCCGCTCAAGATAGAACGCCTCCCATCTGGTGCACCACTTTTCGGCCAGCCTGGTGGGGTAAAAACCAAGGAGGTTCCCAGTATTGCATCAGGTTAAGAAGGAATCGCAAAGAGCCAGCTCGGGAGAATGACTGGCTCTCCGTGTTCTTGCGTGGGTCACTGGCCATTACCTTTCGCGACGATGGTGATGGTCTGAGCCATTGGCACTTGCCTCGGAGCAGCGTGCCGGTTGGAAGTCGGCATTGTGTATTGAAGGCTTATGCCGAGGGTTGGCAGGTTCACTTCGCGGACTATCCCGTTTTCGGAGATAATCTCGGAATTTCGCGAGTTGGTGTCGGAAACGCCTTTTGCCAAAACGCGAGCGACCACTTGCGTTCCGCGACGGACCGTAACCACACTGCCGGGGTACGCATGGTCCAGGCTGAAGGAATACTCACCTGCGGCCAAGGTAGCCAGGCCCCAGTGAAGACTTGAAGAAAGGGTGAACTTTCCTTCGAAAGCCGGCACATCCGCGGCCTTCACGTTGAAACCAGCCACCACCACCGCCAGAACCGTCAGCCTGAAAACCGTAAACATACGATTCACTTTCATGCCCTTCTCCTTTTGGCGATTTGATTGCCGGCAACCATTTGGCTGCCCCACCCTCAAGAGCGCAAAAGCCGGCAGGAAACTGTCATGGGCGAAGGATTTTTTTGACCGATTTGCGCACTCCTTCAAATTCTGGTAAACCCCGCACAAACGTGTTAATTTCTCGTGCTTAATTGCCCTTCACTCGGGCGGTTGGATGATGAAACCGTCGGGACAGCAGGTCAGACAACCGTTAAAAGCGTGGAGCGACGGAGAGGAAAGCTTTGAGCCGGCGTGGTCGCCGGATGGGAAGGTCAATGCCTTCTACTCCCGCCGGCGTGGTGGAATCCGGCTGGTACCCGCGCTGGGCGGGGCAGTCGGCCAACTCACGGACTTCGGGTCGTGGCCCGCATGGTCGCCTGACGGCACAGAAATTGCCTTTCAGTCCGCAGGGCTAGGCGACGTCCGGCAAACCGGGTTCGACGCCATACCTCCCTCCACCATTTGGATTGTGCCCGTCCACGGGGGCGCGACGAGGCAAGTTACCCAGCCTGGAAATCCCCTGGGCGGGCACGGCTCTCCGTCCTGGTCCCCGGACGGGACAAGGATTGCCTTCAGTTCCACGAGCACGGGACTGGGCGGACTGTGGTCCATATCCGCCCAAGGCGGTGAACTCCAGCGCCTGGACAAGGGCGGCTCCGGAAGCTTCACATTTAACCCTGTTTTTTCCCCCCGGTGAACACGCCGTTTACTTCGCCGGAGGAGGGACAAACGGCTGGGGGCTGATGCGCGTCGCCGTTTCGGCCCTCCAGTTCCGTGCTCGGTGATCCAGAGGTCATTAAGAGCACCGGGCTGACCATGTGCAAGCACCTCACCTTTTCCACGGACGGCAGAACTTTGGCTTACAGTGCGGTATCCGCGCGCAGCAATA
>JASHSC010000624.1 GCA_030036915.1 Terriglobia bacterium | reverse complement strand
ATCGGTGATAACCGTGGCCGCCGTTTCGGTCAACATGCCCTGGATAATGGTGCGGCCCTTGGACGTGGAGGCCAACGCAGCCAGCATCGAGGCTACAGGACAGTTCCCGATAGTGGAGCCTTGCTTAACTTCCGCAAAGGCGGGTCCGTTCTTGGAGGAGTAACGAGGCCAGTCAATGGAGTGAATGTACTTGTCGTCAGTATCCTTGGTCGGCGCCGGCATGATGGTTGTCTTTGCCCCCTTCAACGCCGTATTCTGACCCGAAGAAACCGATTGCTGGTCCCAAAGCCGGTTGCCGAGCGGTCCGGGAATCCGTCCTCCTGCGGTTCCAGGGGATGTGCCCAACGACCCGGGAGTCCGCGCTGCACCTTTATATTGAAGCGCCATGAGTATGGCCTCCGTTCCATTTGTGCGTGGTTCGGGGATTCAACGACGAACTGCCTCATAGTCGCATAACAGCCGCCAGTCTGCAATCGGCGATTCATCTCCGGGTCCAAATTCCGAGCGGGCGACGTGGGAAGCTGCGACGTGGGAAACGGCGGTCGATTTGAGAAGGGTCCACGCTATCGGCTTGTCAAGGGGCATGATCCTGGACTTGCGGCTTGTGGCTGAATTTGCGGCGAAGGTCAGGCCAGAATTCCTTCATGACGATGGTCATGGTGTCGTACCCGACCTGGGAGCCCCACACGCTCAGGGCATTCCCTACATTGCGATCTTCGCGAGGGTGATAGGTGTAAGTGGAAATCCCGGCGGAAAGCGCGCTCCCCATGATTTCGGAGAAATTGAACCGGTTGTGTCCGGAGTCGGTGCGCGTTACAAAGATACGGCTCATGGCGTAACCGGTCCGGCCCCAAAACGTTCCGGAATACGATTGGTAGAAACGCGGATCCTCTTTGAGCAGTGAGGGAAGGATGGCGCCCGTCATGAAGTTCTCGATTGTTCCGTCAGAAAATGCTGCCCCGTAGCGCTTCGCATAGCCTACCATTCCCTGCCCATATCCCTTTTCGCTGTTCTCCGCCTGGCTAATCCCGGCAAGAGCCCCGTACCAGGGGTAATTGAAATAATCGAACGAGGTGAGCGCCGCGGCTTTAAATTTCTGCCAGGAAGTCAAGGGCGGCAACTGCGTGGCGTTTTCCATGGTAAGAAAATTCGGGAGAGCATAAAAAAGCCGGTCATTGGATGTACCGCTGGACGAGATGACGGGCGCTTTTGGATCTGCGTTGTTTTTTGCTGCTGCCTTGGGTGGGTCTCCAGGGGACGGCGGGGACGCGGGGCTATCCGCTGGTTGCTGTGCGGCCGCCGAAGCCGCAGCGAATAGAACTGCCGTGATGAGTGTGCCTACCAGCGCGCTTCGGGGCGGCCGGCTTCCGTTGATCGCTTCTCGCATCATCCACCGAGTGGCACCGCGCGTACACGTGCGTCAAACAACCGACTCGCCCGCCTGGATCTTAGGCCGTGTCATCTCTTGACGAGGGAATGGGGGGGAGAGTTTCCCCTCACGAGCTTAAGGATGGGAATTATGCGAAGATTTTACTTTCTTAACGTTGGGAAGATGACATCGACCTCGGTTACCACCTCCACAGGCTCGCCATTGAGGAGGGAAGGCCGGTATCGCCACTTGCCTACGGCTTTCATGGCGGCTGACGCCAGGACCGGCGGGCCGCTGAGCAGCTTTACATTCTGCACCGTCCCGTCCCGGGCGATCACCACTTCCATGCGCACCGTTCCTTCGATGCCTGCCTTTTGCGCCTCGCGCGGATAGGCCGGCTTGGGTTGATAAATCAGCCCTTTTGCCATCACCGCGCCGCCTGCGCGAACCTGGCGGGGCGGGTTTTTGGCTTCCAGTTCAGTGGCGATCTGCTCCTCCTTGGCGGCTTCCGTCTTATCACCCTTAGTTCGCAAGATTCTCGCCAATACGTAGTGACCCCTGGCCCGGTCCGGAGCGATGTGCACTGCCTCGCGCGCTTGCATGAGCGCGCCATCCAGGTCGCCCTTCTTCTCCAACAATTCTGCGAGATTCCGGTGGGAAAAGGCTGCATCCGGACTTAGGGCCAAAGCCTGCTGATAGGCCGCGAGAGCGCCGTCCAGGTCACCCGCCTGCTCCAATAGACGAGCCAACTCGCTCCACGCCCGCCCATCGTCAGCGTCCAAACGCACCACCTCGCGGGCCTCGGCGATGGCGCCCGTCGTGTCACCCTGCTGGCGAAGCGCGGTAGCAATATGGAAGTGCGCCAAGGCCATGCTGGGCTCCAGGCGGAGCGCTTCCCGGTCCTCGGCAATGGCGGCCGTCCAACCGGGCTCGCCCAGGCTGCTGGGCAAGACTCCCGACAGGTCAACATGCAACAGAGGATTGTCCGGCTCGATGGCAATGGCCGCACGGATTTCCTTTTCGGCCTCCGGCCAAGCCCGATTTTGCAATAGCTTCGCGGCCTGGAGCAGGTGGGGAAGTACCTGAGCGTCAGGCGCGGCACTTGACCCGGACGCGCGGGCGCTCCCGGAGGCTGCGGCAGCCTTGCGCACGGCCGCGATCAGCGCGTCGCTTCCTCCCGCCGCTCTGAGTGCGTTGAGGTAGTCCTCGTCGAGCGGAAAATCAATTCCTCGCCTGGCGATATCACGCTCCATGTGATCCTGGTGCTGTCCCGCCAACCGCAGAGCCAGCAACTCAACCTGGCTGAAGGGCTTGGCGGGCTCCGGGGGAGCCTGCGCAGACCATCCGCAGACCGAAAACAAAAATATGACGGAGAGAATCAACGCACGAATCATAGGAGTTTCCTCCTTCGCCGCGTCCATGCGCATGCGCCGGCAAGCAGCGGGGGAACTTGGCTCCGACTCGGCCCCCGAACGCCGGCCCTGAAACGAGTTGATGACCAACATCCCAACGAAGGCCGCAAATGACCGCCGCAAGAGATTAGATTGCATCGGACTGCCTGGTCTGTCCTGGGTTGCGCTGTGGTACCGAAAAAATTATACCGGCCAGAGTTTCGTTTCTGGCAATTCCAATGACCGAAATATACCACAAAGTGCCTTTTGGGGAGCGATCTGTTTTGGGGAGCATCCAAGCAGGGTAGCCACGGTCAATGCTTTCTTGACTGTGGGCTTTTCGCGGGTCAGAAAGAACCCACGGTCAGAAATACGCTGACCGTGGCTACCAGGGCAGATCTCAAATAGTTTTTTCAGTGTTGCGTGGGTGGAATATAAGGCACGGCCTGCGTTCCTCGCCGCTGCACGCCCCTTACACCGGAGCGATATTGGCCGGGCAAGTGAATGTAGGGCGGATAGGTGATGTGCACGGGCAGAAGGTGCGAATGGATATTTTCCGGCACGGGCATGATGTCCGTGGCGCGCGGCGGGGCGAAAAAGTCGAAGCAATCGCGCATGTCGAGGGCGCGATCGTCGCGCGGGGTGAGATGGGGCAGGCCCCAGCGCTCCTCCACGAATTTCAGGACGGAAGTGAAGTCGTAGGTGTAGTGCGAAACGAAGTCCGACTTGGCGTAGGGCGAGATGACGATCATGGGAACGCGCGGGCCGTAGCCGTAGGCGTCCACTTCCGGCGGCGGCAGGTGGTCGAAGAACCCGCCGTAGTCGTCCCAGGTCAGGAAAATCGCCGTGCTGTTCCAGAAGGGTGAATTCATGACCGCGTTGATGATCTTGGTGACGTACCACATGCCCTGGTCAAGCGGCTCGGGCGGGTGCTCGCTGTCCTGAAAATCGGGAATGATCCAGGAAAATTGCGGCAGCGTTCCTTCCTTCAAGTCCTTGTAGTAATCATCCACGGAGACGAGGCGTCGCATATCGTCATCGTCGTCGCGAATCGATTTGAAGCCGGGCAGGGGATTCCAAAGGGTGAAGCCTTTGGGGTCGGGGAAGGCAAGGCGCGCCAGACCCGCATTGGTATTCTCCCACTCGGGCGGGCGCGGCTGCGTCTCCACGTAGTATTTCCAGGAAACGTGCTTGGCGGTGAAATTCCTGATGATGGATTCGAAGGGGAATCCGTCGGGATCGTCCAAGTCGTCTTCCAACTGGTCGAGCGAGCCGATGTTGTTGATCTCCTGCGACTGCGCGGCCACGGTGTAAACGTGGTTGGGAGAGCTGCCGGTCATTTCCGATGAGAAGAAGCGGTCGCAGAGCGTGTAATGGTGCGCGTAATTCCAGTAGTTAGGAATGTCGCGATCGTCGTAGTAGCCCATGGTGTAAGGCGAGCCTTCGACCCACACGAAGGCGTCCATGGTGCCATGGTCGTAAGCGGCCTGGGCAGTTTCCCAACTGTGCTCGAGGTCGAGCAGCGGCTGCCCGGGCGGCATGTGGAAGGATTTGACGCACTTTGTGCTTCCCGGCATCTCCGGCAGGCAGGTGGAAGGTGGAATTCCATCGGCGTTGGGGAACGTGCCAAAGTAATTGTCGTAGGAATGGTTCTCCTGAATGATCCAGATGATGTGCTGGATCTTCTCCATGCCTTGCGGCGGGCCGGCTGTGCCCTGGGCGCGCGGCGCGGCATTTCTGCCCAGCGGCGTTAGAATCGCGGCTAGTGCAACGGCCAGAAATAGACTTCTGATGCGGGAAGCTCGCGCTGAGTTGATGCTCATGGGAGGTTTACTCATGGGGTCCTGTGGATTCAATGAGCCGGTGTGGCGCATCCCTCAAGTTTGCCTTAAGTTTGATGGACGCGCCACCCGAAGCGTTCCCGCA
>JASHSC010000623.1 GCA_030036915.1 Terriglobia bacterium | reverse complement strand
CTGGGGAGAACATCAGCGGGATTGGCTGTGGCGGGCGCGGCACCGCGCGCCTTTGCGGTTTCCGGCAGTCCAAACGCGCTGGCCTTGCACGGCGGCACTCCCGTGCGCTCGACTCCATTCCCGGTTTGGCCCCAGACCACAGAAGTAGAGGAGCAGAACATCCTAAAGGCGTTGCGCAACCATCGATGGTGTACCACGGACGCGGAATTCATTCCCCGGTTTGAAAAAGCCTGGGCAGGAAAGGTGGGATTGCGAGGCTGCGTGATGACACCCTGCGGAACCCACGCCCTGCAAATCGCCCTGGAACTCCTGGGCGTGGGCCCGGGCGATGAGGTCATCACCTCACCCTACACCTACATCGCCACCATCGACGCCATCATGATGGGTTACTCCCTGCCCGTCTTTGCTGACGTCGATCTCAAGACCTTTCAAATCGACGCGGACGACATTGAACACCGCATCACCGAGCACACCCGCGCCATCATGCCCGTGCATATCTACGGCGCGCCCGCGAATCTCGACAAAGTATTGGCAATCGGCAAGAAGCACAAAATTCCGGTCATCGAGGACGCCTGCCAGGCGCACCATGCCGAATGGAAGGGCAGGAAGGTCGGAACGTTCGGCACGATGGGCTGCTTCAGCTTTCAGGAATCCAAAGTGCTTCCCGGCGGCGAGGCGGGCGCGCTGGTGAGCGACGATGAAGAACTGATTTCCAGGGCATACATGTTCAGGAACTTCGGCTCTGATCCCAAGACCCACCGCTACGAGATGCGCGGTTTCAAGTATCGTATCTCGGATTTCGCCGCCGCGGTATTGATGGGCGAACTCGAGCGCTATGAGGAGCTCTGCGCCAGGCGGGAGGCTCACGCGCTCTACTTGCAGACCGAGATGAAGAAGATTCCCGGATTCGTGACGCAGGAGAATTACCCCGAATCAACGCGGCAAAATCACTACTGCTTCGGCGTGCGCTTCGACCCGGAGCATTTTCAAAATGTTCCGCGGGAAAATGTGGTGGCGGCGCTCAAGGCCGAGGGGATTATGGCGGAGGCCGGTTATAACCCCCACAACAAGGAACCGCACCTCGAGCGGAGTCTTAATTCGCGGGGATTTCAGTTGGCGTTTTCGCCCGACCGGCTGGAGAATTACCGGAGCAAGAACCAACTGCCGCGCAACGACCAATTATGCGCCACCGCGTTTTTGCTGGAGCAGAATATGCTCATCGGCGAAAAGAGCGATGTTGACGACGTTTTGGAGGCCTTCCACAAAGTGCAATCGAACGCCAGCGCTTTGGCTTAACCGTTCATGAACCGGGGAAGTGACGGCGCTACCGCCGGCCCCCGTGCTCCTCGACCCGCGCACGTCCTTCACGCGCGGCATTTCGCTCTTCCTCACTGCGCTTAATCAACGGATGCTGCTCTGGGCCACGAGGTCCTCCCCAGGGGTGGAAGGCGCTGTAGGGATGCACGTAGGTGCCACGATTGGCCCAGGTGCGGCCCCAACGCGCTCCGGCGATGAAAACGGCGTGACTGCCCCATACGATGCGCGTCGTGCCCCATCCCCAGGGGGCAAAGGCGACGCCGATGCTGATTCCGAAACCAAAGCGGATGGCCCCGCCCACGAAGAATCCCCGCGCGGGTGCGGCAAATACCACCAGCGGGTTATACACGGGAACGCAAATGAACGCGGGATTCACCGGAACGATGGTGATGTAGGGGCCCGTTGAAACCACCACCTGCCCGTTGGTCGTGAGATAGCCATAATCCCGGGCCTTCTTGCGCTGCCGTTGGATTGCATCCATCACATCATCATGCTGGGCAAGAAACGCATTGCCTAACTCGGAGGTCCAATCCATATCCGAAGCCATCATGTCCAAGACGGAAGGAAAAGGCAGCAAGGACTGCACGCTGGGGTCCCAGGTAACGTGGTCTTCCGTAATCGCCCGCGCCAAATCGTCACCTTGCAGATAATGGTGTTCATCCGCCCATGCTGCGGCCTCTGGAATCTGGTCCGGGTAGGTAGCCGCGGCAAGAATCTGCGCGACAAGGGGATCCGGATAAAGGGCAATCCGGGCCACTACCCTGTCAAGCTCGACCGGAGAATAGGATGGCGGCGCCTGCGCTGGCAGAAACCCTGAAGCTGCGCACAACATGAGGGCCATCGAAAGCATCGTGAGCATGGGCTTCCGCAATCGTACTCGATGCCGCATCGTTCCTTCTCCCGCGCGGAGCCAAACCTGCTACCCGCACTTCCAGTAGGACGTATGATCGGCCTTCAGGGTTTCACCCCTTTAGCCGCTAACACTCTGCCCTCCCAATCCGTCTACTGTGGCAGTGGGGAATATGCGCGCATGGCCTCGAGGCCAAATTACCGAGTTGACCTGCTCGCGCCGGGCTGGGATTATCGGCTCGTGAAGACTCGATCCGAGTCCGAAGTGCCGGCGGAAGTGTCGCCTAACGTGCCGCCCGATGTGGGAGAAGTTGCGCGACTGGTGACCGCGGCGCGAGCTGGCGACCGGGCCGCATTCGGGCGGCTTTACGATCTCTACGCCCCCGTCGTTCATGGAGTTCTCATGGCACGCGTTCCGCTGGGTGCCGTTGACGACCTGATGCAGGACGTCTTTGTGATGGCCCTTCGTCGCTTGGCCGCTCTGCGCCAAGCGACGAGCTTTGGAGCGTGGCTCACCACCATCGCCCGCAATTTGGCCAACGATTACCATCGGCGGTCGCGACCGGAAGAGCAACAGTCGGAGGATGCGCCGGAGGCTGAGCATGAGTCCGGCAGTGCCACGGCTGACCCTGAAGGTCTGTTCATTTTGGACGCTATTCGCAGACTTCCCGAGGCCTACCGCGAAACGTTGATCCTGCGCCTCGTCGAGAACATGACCGGCCCGGAGATCGCCGCTCGCACCGGGATGACGCACGGCTCCGTGCGCGTTAATCTGCATCGCGGTATGCAACTGCTCCGCGAAAAGCTGAATTCCAAACCCGGCAATTGTTTAGTACAGGAGAATCCGTGAGTATGGGCATTGAGCACGAGAGAAAGCTGCGCGAGAGATTTGGCGGCCAGAGCGATTACCTGTGGGATAAGTCGGGCCAGCCGGATCCGGAAATCCAGCGTCTGGAAAAGCATCTCTCGAAGTTCCAGCATCGAGGCCCCGCTCCGATGTTTCCGGAGATTGTTCCGGAAAAACGCGCACCCTTCTTCCGCGCCTGGTTGCGGCCGGTATCTGTGCTGGCCGCTACCGCCACGGTGCTCGTCGCGGTAGCGGTCACGATCGTTCTCCTGAGAAGCAATAAACCGATCCCGGTTTCGGGGCCTGGTTGGGATGTCTCGATTCTTGCCGGCGCTCCACGAATCGGGCGAAACTCTCTTGGCTCCAATAAATCCGGCGTCTTTCACATCGGTCAAACCCTGGAGACCGACGCCCAATCGCGCGCCAGCTTGAACGCGGAAAACGTGGGCGAGATTGAAGTTGAGCCCGGCACGCGACTTCGCTTGCTGAATATGGGTCAGGACCTCGAGCGCGTGGCTCTCGACCGTGGAATGATTCACGCGCGAATTTGGGCTCCGCCGGGTCAATTCGTGGTTGACACACCCTCGGCCATGACCGTTGACCTGGGCTGCGCCTACACTTTGCAGGTGGATGATTCCGGCGCCGGCCTGGTGCACACGACGATGGGGTGGGTGGGCTTCAAGCTCGATGGCCGCGAGTCGTTCATTCCTGCCGGCGCCGCCTGCGCTACACGGCCAAAGGTCGGTCCCGGCACGCCGTACTTCGAGGACACCTCGGCAAAGTTTCGCGCGGCCTTGGCAAGATGGGATTTTGACGACACCACTGCGCAGCAGCGCGCCGGCGACCTGGACATTGTGCTCAATGAAGCGCGCCGGGAGGATGCGCTTACGCTGTGGCACCTGCTTTCGCGAGTCGATAGCGGGCAACGAGCGATGGTTTACGATCGCCTCAGCACCCTTGCGCCCCTTCCCGCCGGTGCAACAAAGAAAGGCGTACTTCGACTCGACCAGCCGATGCTGGACTTGTGGTGGAACTCCCTCGGTTTTGACGACATCACCGTTTGGCGGAACTGGGAGCGGTCCTGGGCGGCGAGTGCGCCCTCCAGCGAGAAGTAAAACCCGAATCGACTGATGCGTTGCACGTGACTTCATTGTAGCGGCGCTCTACGAGCGTCGCCTTTTTGCATCCATCGCACATCAACATCCGCAGGCTCGCCCTCGGACCTCTCTCTCGAATCACCATCATCAATTCCCAACCCGTGTTAACACCGTGTCCCTCCTCAGCGTCTTAGTCAGCGCAAGAGCAAACTTCATCGTGGAGGATTTGGCCATGCGCCCAGGAGAAATTGCACGCCGCATTATCGCCATGGCCGCCGTTCTGCTTTCGATTGCAGCCGCCGCTCAGGCCGGCCCGCCGCTGATTTGCCACCCCTTTGAAATCGGCCCGGCGAAGTCGCTGCCCCAGGTGAACTGGAATAACGTAGCGGCCTTGGGCTACGACGTGAAGAACCTCACCCGCGACACGCTGGCGGTTCTGGACTCGAACGCTCCGGTATTGGTGCGGATGGAGACGCTGCGGAGAGCCACGATTTACGCGGGAAGTGACCCGCAAACAGCTCAGGAGTTGCTCGCGCAGCTACGCGCCCGCGCGAGGGCTTCGGACGCCGCGGGCCATCCTGATGCCTTGGCGTGGTTTGACGCCGGTTATCTCGTCGAGACGTACAAACAATGGCTTGACCGAGGCGGGGCCAATCCCGCCGCGGGGCTGGATGGATACGGCTGGGTGAAGAAAGCCCTCAGCCTGCGCGGGCCGGATGCCGAAATGGAATTCGCGGCGGCGCTCATCACCCTTTCCGGGCCGGAGCGCGACCATCGCGAGCACGCCCGCCTGGCCATGGCTGGGGCTAAGAGCGATGCGCTGCTCGCGAGCAATCTCGCCTCGCGTTTCCACAGCCAGACAGTGGCCGAGTTGCTGGCCAATTCCTCGGAAGGAGGGCTGGGGAAATGAAGCTACGGGACTCAGTCGTTTTCGCGCGCAAAACATGGAGGTTACGACTCTTCTTCTTGTCGGCACTGGCGCTGGCAGTAATGTGTTTCGCCGCACCGCACGCTCCGCAGGAATCGCACGCCACCGGTTTGACGGTTCACGAGTGGGGAACATTCACAGGAATCGCGGGCGAACAAGGCAAAGCCATCGAATGGGCGGCGTACGGCGGGGCCGAACCCTTCGACCTGCCCAGATTTGTGGAGCATCTCTCGACGGTCACATTCAAGACCGGATTGCGCGGCACGATTCGCATGGAAACTCCGGTGATGTACTTCTATTCGCCCCAGGAAGTCACAGTCTCGGTGAAAGTGGGCTTCTCCCAAGGGCTGATCACGGAGTGGTATCCGCACGCGGCGACAGTGCAGCCCCATCAGGTTCCGCTCATGGTCAATCTGGATCAGTTGCCGGCGGGTGGAAGCATCGAGTGGGATAACGTTAGGGTTTCTCCCAATCTGCCCGGCGAATTTCCGCGCGAGGATGCGGAGAGCCGCTACTATGCCGCGCGCGAGACGGCTGCTACACCCTTGTTTGTCAAGGCACCGTCGGGTGAGGAGCAGGAGAAGTTTCTCTTCTATCGCGGAGTCTCCGCCGCCGAGCTTCCTTTGACCGCCCGGCAGAACGACAGGGGCGATTTGCTGGTCACGAGTCTGAGCGGCGAGCAAATTCCCGCAGTGGTCTACTTCGAGCGCCGCGGAAACCAGGTGGGATATCGATGGTCGCGGGCGGGAAGCGAGGTCCCTCTGGAGGCACCTGTGCTCGGCTCCAACGTCGATTCCCTCTGCGACGAATTGGAACGGGTTCTGATTGACCAGGGCCTCTACCCTGACGAAGCGCAAGCCATGCTGGCGACGTGGCGTGACTCCTGGTTCGAAGAAGGCAGCCGCCTGATCTACATCGTTCCCCGCGGCTTCGCTGACAAGCTCCTGCCTCTTGCCATTGACCCTGCTCCGCCGGAATTGGTGCGGGTCTTTGTGGGACGCCTGGAAATTGTGTCGCCCACCACGGTACGGGAGGTCGCTGCCGCGGTGAAAACCCGCAACGTCGCAATGCTGAACAGGTACGGCCGCTTCCTGGAGCCGATCCTTCAAATCGTCAGAGCACAGCCCCCCAATCCCGGTTGCGTCAATGCATGCGGGAAGTGATCAACTCATGAATGCTTCACCCTCTTTGGTTGAAGCGGACCTGTGCCGCAACCTCGGACGAGCTTTTCTCACAAAGGGCACGGAGGTTTATAGAGATAGGCTATCATCCCTGTGTTCTCTGTGGTGAGAGTTCTTCTTCGGAGTCCCTGGCCGATTGCACAAGGTTGGCCTGTTAGCTGCCCACCGGCTCGCGCATTAGCCTTTCCATTTCGTCGGCAGTCTTGGCGTGATCGGGGAAGTTGGTAACACGGATGTCAAAGGAATAACGTCTGCTGGCGCCCATGGCCTCGTACAAGCCGTCGGCCACGCGCACGGCCACGCTGCGGGCAAGCTCCGAGCCCGTGGAGGGAAGCAGAAGACCAAACACGCCGGAGGAAAACTGGTAGATGGAGTCCTCGCCGCGCAGCTTGATCATCATGGCCTTCACGGCTTCGCCGAAGGCGGAATAAATCTCTTCGCCCTCGGAGATATCCTGCGAAACCTCCAGCGAGATCGTAAGTCCGGAAAGAGGCTGCCGGCTCTTGGCGGCGCGCTGGAGCTCGAGAGCCAGGCGATCGCAAAACTGGTTGGGGCCGAAGAGCGTTTCCAACAGTTCCTTGTTGCTTTGCGCGCGCAGCTCCAGGTTGCGCTTTCTTTCTTCGCTTAATTCCCTGCGGAGGCGCGCGATGACGATGAGCCGGTCAATCAGATATCCGGCGAACAGCAAAGCCAGCGCGCAGAACGCGATGATTCCTTCCTCGGCATTGCGCTCCGTCAACCAGAAACCGCCCTCAGAAGCGAGCGCGTACATGTACAGGGCCAGCCCGATCGCCAGGATGATAATCATCACGATCGCCAGGCCCCAAAGTTGCCAGTTGCGGCGGTCGATATCCTGGAGTCGAACTCGGTCAAATATCCGCATTGCTTGTTGACCCTCTCCCCGAGGTGCCGTTACAAAGTTCGAAGGCGCGTACAGCGCGCTCTGCAAAGATCCCTGATTCCCGATATCCACGCCCTTACCTCGTCGGGAAGCTCCAGCTTACCTCAGCTGCCAAGGGATCATTAGACGGCAGGTTGGAGAGCTTCGAGACTAAACCTCCCGCCTTGGCTGAGGCGTGATTGTACAATCCCCCGAGCGCCGCGCGCCGGACCGGCAAAGGTTGTGCCACATCCACAATCACTTTGTAAAGAGCTTCGGCGGCGCGGTCGGAGGGCACGGCCCCGAGGGCAATCACGGCTTTTTCCAGCACACCGCCCTTAAACTCTTTCTTGCTCAGCACCAGTGCCTCCAAATGCTCGACGCTTGCTGGGTCCTTCAGCACGGTCAATTCATCCAGCGCCATTTCCAGCACGCCGGCCTGGAGATGCGGCAAGGCTTCCGCCAGAACTTCGCATCGCCCCGCGACGTTGCTCTTGAGAATAGCGGTAACGGCCGCTTGCTGTACTTCGGACTGCACATGGCGAAGCGCCCCGCGCAGGTGCGTGGGCAGCTCGGGATCGCCCAGATCACCCAGGATGTAAGCAGCGCTGCGCACGGCCTCCCAATTGGGACTTGAGAGCCGCTTGAGCGTAGCTTCTATGGCGGATGCACCCATGCCGCGGATTAAACGAACCACAGGCAGGCGATTGGAAGCGGCGGGCTCATCATCGAGACGGCGATGCGCGGCCTCCGCGCCTAAAGGTCCGACCATGGTGAGCAGCGATGTTGCGGTGTGCACCCACGCGGAGTCGCTCCGCCTTTGCAGGAACGAGTCAATCAGCCTGTCCAGGGCTTCCGGAGTGAGCAACCCGGCCAGCGCCTGACCGCAGCAGTCGTTATGGCGGCCTGGGCGCCGGGCCATGAAGCGCTTCAGGTCCGAAGCGATCTTATGAACAAACTCGAAGTCTTCAAAGCGGCCAGCATTTTGCGCGACGATCGACAGGCAGTGGGTCGCCTCCATGTGGGATGGCCAATGCAGGCGAGTTTCATCCAGGATTTCCCGCAGGAGTGGCTCCGCCAGCGTGTGCATCAACGGAACCGTCTGCACACTGGCCAGGGCGCGAAGTAAATCCGGTGTGCGCTTCAATTCCTCCGCGCGCACGGAGGAAGGAGCCTTCTCCCATGTGGAAAAATAGTGCATGGAGGTCTCCGTAGCTTCGGAAACCTTTCCTTCGCCCATGGCTTCCTGCACGTATTGAACGAGGCGGGTGAAATCCTGGAGGGTAAAACGCTGCAGGCCGAGAAGCTGGGAATGTTTATTTTCGGGGGAAAGGGTAAACCACACCACTTCCCGGCGAACGCGCTCGTAGACTTCCTTGGGCAGGTTGGCTTGCTCGATGAACTGACCGAGCTTTTGCAGCAGGCGTTCGGCCACACGCGTCGCCTTTAGCCCGCGCATTAAGCCCTGAACAACGTCCCGGTCGATAACCCCCGGACTTCCTGGACCGACAGCAAAGCCGGAACTTCCCACCTTTGCAGCCGTCTCCAGGCGCGCGGTGGCCCAGCCGGCGACGGCATCTTCCATCAAGTCCGCCGCAATCTCGTTGGTGGGCTGGCCACGCAGTTCGGCCTGCTTATTTGGGGGCAAAGAAGCAAGCAGCGAATCCGGACTCATGCCGGAAAGCAATTGTGCCATGGCTGAGAGCATCTCAGTGAGGTCGCCCTCCGGGTTGGCCACCGTATTGCGAGCAGCCAGGCCAGCCAGCGCGGCCAACTCCTGCGTATTTTCACGCACCCCCTGCGTGTTTTTTACCCCTGCCGCCTCCATCAGCATTTCTAAGGCTGCTGCTCCCCCACCCGATTCCGGGGCCAGAATTGCCTTGGCTGTGAGGTAGGAATTCACATCCATCCCCACGTCGATCATGCCGCTCTCGTCTTCCTTGGGCTTTACGGCGGGCGAAATTTTCACGTTTTCTACGGGATTGGCGGCCAAAAATTTCTGGATTCCGCCTCGCTCCTGGATGACCGCAGGGCGGGTGCTGAGCACAGCCAGGGCGCGTTTATAGTCCTTTAATGTAACCCCGGCTAGAAAGGTGATCGCAGCGATTTCCCGCTTGGCAAACTCCACTTCCAAATGGGTGATGTTGGATTGCGTCGTGAGGCTGTTATTCAGCAGAAC
>JASHSC010000622.1 GCA_030036915.1 Terriglobia bacterium | reverse complement strand
CGCGTGGTGATGCCCTCCACCGCGCTCGATGCCAACGGCCTGCTGCGCACGGCCATCCGCTGCGACGACCCCGTGCTGTTTCTCGAACCCAAGCACCTCTATCGCCAGACGCACAATCGCTCGCCTTATCCCGGTCCCGACTACATGATTCCCTTCGGCAAAGCCAAGCTGGTTCGCGAAGGCACGTCGCTGACCATCGTTACCTATGGTTCGCTGGTCGTTCGAGCCCTGAAGGCCGCAAAAACTTTGGAGCAGGAGGGCATTCAGCCGGAGATTCTGGATTTGCGCTCACTCAGCCCTTACGATTGGGATTTGATCGCCGCCTCGGTGAAGAAGACCAACCGCGTCCTGGTTCTTCACGAGGACAACGTTTCATGGGGATACGGCGCGGAAATTGCCGCACGCATTGCCGATGAATTATTTGCCTTCCTCGATGCCCCCGTCCGCCGCCTGGCAGGCAAGGACGTTCTGATTCCCTACCATCCCACCCACGAAGACGTCGTGCTGCCCCAGCCCGCTGATGTCGAGAAGGCAGCAAGGGCGCTGGCAGCGTACTGAGGAAAACCCACCAGGAGCCCTCCTTCCCATCCGATACATTTGCTTGTCCGTTGGTGCTATCGTAACATTAGCCGGAGTAAATCGAACCACCCGGCCTGAGGGCCGCGAGCAGGAATGAGCGAGATATGCCACTTACACGGGAACAGGTGCTGGCTAAATTGAGCGAACACCGGGAGGAAATCCGCTGCCTGGGAGCGCGAAGCCTTGGCCTGTTCGGGTCGGTCGCCAGAGGAGAAAACCATCCGGCCAGCGATCTGGATTTTCTTGTGGAATTTGACCAGAAGACTTTCGACGCCTACATGGATTTGAAGGCGTACCTGGAGAACCTGTTTGGCTGCCGGGTGGATTTGGTGCTGGCCGATACGCTTAAACCCAGGCTGCGGGAACCCATACTCAACGAGACCATCCATGCCCCGGGACTATGAGGTCTATCTGGATGACATTCTCCAGGCGCTTGTCAGAGTCAGCGAGTACACGTCGGGGATGTCGCCGGCCGAACTTGCGCGCGACACAAAAACTTTCGACGCCGTAATTCGCAATCTGGAAGTGATTGGGGAAGCTGCCAAAGGGATTCCGGAGACGATCCGGTCGAAGCATCCGGAGGTGGATTGGAAGAAGATGGCGGGACTGCGCGACATCCTCATCCACCAGTATTTCGGAGTTGATGTCGAGATCATCTAGGACATTATCCGTAACAAGCTGCCGGCACTCGAGGAACAGATTCGTTTAATTCTAAGAAATTGAACCAGCTCGGGTAGGATAAAGTATGGTTGGAAACCGGAAGGTGAAAAAAGGTCCAAGAATATGTGAAAAAATCGGATTTACCGATATCAGCATTACGTATTTTCAACACTTTACAATGTTGAAAACTGATCCAAATTCAATTTTTTCACATGTTCCAGGAACCGTTCTTTCACCTTCGATGCCCCGCCCGGCGCCTGGCGGGTAAGGACGTTTTGGTTCCCCTCGATGTGGGGAGAACTCAAGAAATCCTATCGAAACTCAGCCAGTGCGTCAGCGCTATTGCTCCTGCCGGCGCGCCCTGACCCTGCCCATCAGCCGATTCCCAGTTCATCAATCTTCTCGAGCGGCGTCCCGCATTTGCGGCAAATCACCGCTCCGCAATCGCCGCACACGAGTGGGTCGGTAACTTCGGCATTGCAAACCGGGCAATAGAGGGCATCACGATCACGATGGGCGCAGTCGGTCTGGGAAAGCTCAGCCATGGATCTATTGTATCTCCGCCGGCGTCAGGCGTCGCCGAGCATGGGCTTAAGAAACTCCTGCGATGCTTGCTGAACTTCATCGAGCCTTTCGGTAAAAAAATGGTCTGCGCCTTCGACCCAGTGGATCTGTTTCGGCTCGGGGAGCTTCGCGAAAAGCTCCTCAACCTGCTCGCGCGGGCCGAATTCATCGCGCGTGGCCTGGACAATCAGTTTGGGTTTCTGAATATCCTTGAGAAAACTGAAGTCACTGGTGTTGGTCGGAACTCCCAGACCAACGAGGGCGGAGACGCGCGCATCGGATGCGCCCACCGCCAGGCCCACCCACGAACCAAAGGAGAAACCCATCAGGCAGACCGGCAAATTCGGAAAGCGCTCGGCAAGATGGTCGAGTGCCGCGCGCACATCGTCGCGCTCGCCCCTGCCTCCATCAAAAGTTCCGGCACTCTTCCCAGCGCCGCGGAAATTGAATCGCAAAGTGGGCAGGCCCATGCCTATTGCCGCTTTGGCCGCTCGATACACCACCTTATTGTGCATTGTTCCGCCGTAAACAGGGTGGGGATGGCAAACCAGCGCCGCCAGCCGGGGCGTTTCCTGCGAGTCCCATTCCAGCAACGCTTCGAGCGGCCCTGCCGGTCCTGATATAAACGAGCGATCGATCTTCGTATACCACCTCGGGGCTACCGATCAGATGTAAATCGTCAGTGCTGTCCGGTTTTCCCGCCAGCAAGATAGTGTAGAATGAAGGCGATGTTGGCGTCATCTTTCTGACGCGCTGATTTTGGATTTTGGGTGAGAATTACCATTCGAAAGTTCCTCTATATCGTTATTATCGCCGCCCTGGGATCAGCCTCTTACTACTTTTTTGTGTATAGGCCTGCGCACCGCTTGGCCGCGGAGGCTGCCTACATTCTGCCGGCTGCCGTCGACCTTGTCGATACTCCCGCTGAGGTCCGGATTGCCTTGGGATCGCTAAAAAGCGGCGACCGGGTGGAAGTCCTCAAGCGGACTCGCAACTGGGCGCAGATCCACACTGGTGAAAATTTGACAGGATGGGTGGAGAACGCTGACTTGCTCGATGCGCACACCTACGAGGGAGGCCAGACCCTGCTTCGCGGCCTGCTGAATATTCCCCCACAGGCGAATGGGCACACGGGCGGAGCGGTGAATCTGCACCTTGAACCTTCCCGGGACGCCAGCCAGATTACGCAATTGCCCCAGGATTTGAAGGTTGAGATTTATGGCCGGAAATTGGTTGAGCGCGCCGACTCCGCAGAGGATTCGACGACAGATAAGCCGCGCGACGCGTGGTACCTGGTCCGCGCGAATGCTCGCGCGGGCTGGGTGCTGGGAAGATTCGTGACCCTGGACATTCCCGAAGCGATTGCGCCATACGCCCAGGGCACGAACCTGGTTTCCTGGATTGTGCTCAAAACGGTTGACGATGAGGGCCATGCGGTTCCGGAGTATCTCGCCGCAGACCGCCTGGGATCGCAAGACGTGGATTATTCCCACATTCGCGTATTTACCTGGTGGGTCAAAGATCACAGATACGTCACAGCTTACGTGGAGAGCAATTTAAAAGGATACTTCCCCACCCGCGTCAAGGTCATCGACGGCGTACCTTATTTCCGCCTCAGGTTGATGGATGATCAAGGGCGGAAATACCAAAGGGTCTACGGGCTGTTTGACACGCGAACTCGAGCCGTGGGAGATGTTCCGGGTTGGGAAAGCGATGCGATGCCCACGTCACCCCCGTCGCATAACCACCGTCACTCCGCGCATCGAGGAAGATGAGCTTGGCCATGGAGAATGGTGAGGGAAAGCCGGCCTTCCGCCTGCTGATTCGCGTGTGGCGGGCGCTCCAGGGGCGGAAGATTCGGTTGCTTCAGGCCGGCGACTTGACCCGGGAGGGCCCGGCACTCTTTGTGGTAGGCCACCCTACAGGGCTACAAGAAGCCTTGGTGCTCGCGAATGCGCTCGAACGGCCTGTTCAGTTCCTGCTGCCGGAAGGTTTGGCAGGCGGCCCGCTTTCGCGATTTGTGGCCCGCGGCCTGGGTTGCATTTTCCATCCCGCGGAGAAACCGATCACCGAGGAAGCCTTGCGCAAGTCCATCGATGTGCTGGCGGGCGATGGCTCTCTGGTGATGTTCGCGGATTCCAACGCCGCAGCGCAAAA
>JASHSC010000621.1 GCA_030036915.1 Terriglobia bacterium | reverse complement strand
ATCCATTGCGCCATTTTGGCCAGCGGCCTCAGAAGGCTCCAGCGGATAATCAGGAGCGTAGCCAGCGCAATGAACAGTGTTTGCACAAGGACTTGAATGAACGTCGTACGCCACAGGTGGGCGCTCTGCGCTTCGATAAAACTGACGTTATGAAATATCGCCAATGCCCCAGCGGGCCTTCCCGACGTTTCGAGAGGCATTGCGAAAACGTACATCGGCACTTGCTCAAACCTGAAGAACTGGCCGACTCCATGATTCTGGGAAATGGCCTGGCCCACAATGCCTGGGCGATGCTCACGCAGACCGGCAAGTCCGGGAGTTGCAGCGATCACCCGGTCCCGCGAGTTGTAAACCACAACGCCTGCCAGCCGCTCACGATGTCCGAACCGGTCGACAAGAATTTGCAGGCTTCTGTACGAACGACTTTGGATCAGGAGTTCCACGCTCTCAGCGAGGCTGTCTGCGAGCAGGGCAGCGCGATTCTGTATTTCGGTTCGGAGGGCGAGTTTTTCTGCGTTCAAGTCGGAATGAGCAAAAAGCAGGGCCACCACCGTGACCCCGACGATCAGCGAGACAATCAAGCGAAGGCTTATCCGCATGTTTGCAATCTTCGGGCCCTATCCCAAACTCCCACGAACGGGCGCCTGGGTACCCTACTGCTGCCAAATCCGCCTCAGCAGGCATCTGGTGGCTCTACATCATTGGATGCGAGGGCGGAAGTGAACGCTTATCGTCAAAAGTCATCTTTTCGGAAAATTTCAAGAGCGCCTGGAGCGTCTTCAATGGTGAAATTGGCTTTCAGCAACCTCTGGAAGAAACAGAGTCATCAAACATGTGGGAGCCGCACTCGGTGCGAGTCGGCAGTGACACTCACTGCCCAGGTGGCACGTCGGAGGCGAACGAATCAGTCCGAGCGGCCACTGACCACGGACTTACCGAAATCATGCCTGGAATGAACGCAAATAAACTGGAGGAGAGGATGAAAAGCGGAGTACTAATTTTGGCCCTTTGGGCAGGGTCGGCGGGAGTGTTATTGGCGCAAAACGGCGCTCTTAATCGTGTTCAGAACCTGCGCAACTGCTTTGACGGTTTCGCGACATGCAATCATTCCGCGTTATCGCCCACTCAGGCGAAAGAAATTACCGAACTTGAGCGCAATCGGAATTTTTCCGGCTGCCTGACGGGCGATGGCGCGTGCAATCAGTCCCAGATCACCTCCGCCGAGACCCTGCAAGTGGACATGACAATCCGGCGCCGCAACCTACTGGCCTGCGAAACCACTCTTGGCTTTTGTGACAAATCGTTACTGACGCCGTCTGAGGCTTTGCTTATCCGGAAAATCGACGCGGATCAAAACTACGTGGCTTGCGAGACCGGTGACGTCTCCTGCGACAGATCGATACTCACTTCAGAGCAGAAGGCAAAAGTTCTGGAGCTTGACCGCGAGCGCAATTTGCTTGAGTGCCAGACCGGGCAATTCTCGTGCAACATGTCTTCCTTGACTCCTTCGCAGGCCAAGATCGCCAGTGCTGCCGGCCGGCTGCGGAATTTGCTCGCGTGTAAGACCGGCGATCCCTTGTGCAATGCTGCTCTCCTCTCGCCCTCAGAGGCAAAGGATGTTGCGCTGGCCCAAAGTCAGATTAACTCCCTGGCATGTGAATCCTACGATTCAACTTGCGATCGTTCTCAGTTGACCCCTCAGGAGGCGAAACAGATCTCGCCGAATCCACCCGCGGGCTTAGAGTAACATGCTCAGCCGCCGAGCCGAGCGAAACAAAAAATCAAAAGAGGCAGGGTTGCCACAACCCTGCGCCTCTTAACGGGGATGATCCACCTGTTCGGACATCGCTACCTTGGAGTAGACCGGCGGGATCCTCAGCAAGTTGCTCCGTCTCGGCGCGTATTTGCCGCGCTTTCATGCCCACTCAGCGCGACATAAACGGACCCTCGACGCTTGGGTGTACCCCCGAGCAGTTGCCTCATGCGGAATCGGGCTTTGTGGACCTGTGACTTTGAGGTCCCGCTAGTCCAACCGCGGTATCGGGCGATTTCATTATGAGTGTAGTCCTCCAGGTCATGCAGGAGCAGCGCGGCTTTGAACCCCCTTGGCAATTGCTCAACGGCCCGCGCCACGTCAATGCGCGCATCCGGGTCGCCAACAGAGCGGTCCGCGAGGCCGAGAGAATTGTAGGGGCTCGAGGACCCTTCTCCAAACTCGTGCTCTTCGTCCAGTGAGCTTTGCGGAAGCCGTTTGCGCCGTAAGCGCATCAGCGCGGTGTTTCTGGTTACGCTGTACAGCCAGGTTGAGAGGGAGGCATCGCCTCGGAAAGTGTGAATCTTCCGCATCACATGAACAAAGGTATCCTGTGTGAGATCTTCGGCATCCTCCCTGTTACGAACAATACGAAAGCACCACCGGTAGACGCGCTTGTAATAGTTCAGGTAAATCTCCGCGAAGTCCATCTCCTGATTCTGTGCGCACCCCATTTGTTTGCAGGAACCGGACCTTGCGGAACGACGAGGATGAGAATGAAGCGGCTTCAGGCCGCGAATTGTGAAGTGAACCCGGTCGAGATTTCTCATTAAACCTCCTGTTGGATCAACCTTCAGCGTTCCCGTTGACGAGTGGGTTGGGAGAATGTTGGCGCCCGGAATTTGCATTTCCCGTTAGCTTCCAGGCTTCGCGCGGCAGACCGGTGTCAGGCCCCTGCTGTTTTGCTGAGCTTCCTGGCGCCGTGTCCATCGGCTCTCTCTAATTCAATGAGCCGGTGATATTGGGCAAAAAGGGAAAGTTCAAATTCGTTCTCAACCCCCAGCCTCTGGCAAATTCCACGAATATGCCTCCGCAGGGCCTGCCTGCCCATGCCCAGTTTCACCATCAATTCCTTCTTCGTGTGCCCCTCCAGGATGAGGGCGATGATCTCCCTGTCGAAAGTAGTGAGACCGAATTCACCCCTTTCTGGTTCCCTTTTGAATTTGCCATTGGCCGGCATTCCCTGCTCCCCGCCCCTTCATTCCTTCATCTTGCGTGCCGGAGCGGGTCCCAATCAGGTTAGGGTTATCGCGCGTGGGGGTCAATTGCGCTCCGGGTATAGGCCCATCGAAGCCAAAGGGAGGGCACGCTACTATCACTTTCGATATAGCCCGCTCCCCGCTCGGTTCGGTCTGCGGGTGAGAGAAAATGCAACGGTCAGGCCACAGGTACTTGGCCTCTGGCCCTGAGCCTTCCGTAGATTTGTCAGCGATAAGATCTGGGGATTCGCGAAATGTTCAGTGTAAGGCGATTCGTTCACGTCGCGTCGCGCCTTTGCGAAAGAGCAGCAGAAACGGAATACAGAACAGGCTGAGTATCGCCAGCAGGCGAAAATCATGGACATAAGCCCACAGGGAGTCCTGTTGGCGAAGCGTTCCATAGATCATTGCGTAGGCCCGCTGCAGCGGCAATCCAATAGCGTGCGAGGCAAAAATGCCGATTAACTTTTGGCGGAGCTGTGCAAAAGCCGGGTTGGCGTTGGTGAGATGACCTGCCATCAGATCCTGGTGGAGCTGCTGGCCGCGCACCAGTAGCGTGGTCACAATCGAAATGCCGAAACTCGCGCCCAGATTGCGCGTGAGGTTATAAAGGCCCGTGCCGCGACCCATCTCCTCGTTCGATAGAGTGGCCACGGTCAGTGTCGTGAGAGGAACAAACAGGAAACCGTTGGCAAATCCGTTGATGATGTTCGGCCAGATAATGTTCCAAATGCCCATCTGCAAGTTGAGCGCACCGAGCATGAAGAGGGAGAGAGCGCGGACGACAATTCCACCGGCGATCAGGACGCGGCTGTCAATTTTACCGACCAGCGGACCAACGATAATCAAAGAAATTAACGCGCCAACCCCCCGGGGCGAAAGCGCCAGGCCGCTGTCATAGGCTGTATAGCCCAGCAGGTCCTGGAGGAAAAGCGGCAGCAAGGTGACGGTGCCGTAAATCACGATGCCGATCAGACCGATCATAAAACAGCCGACGGCCAGGTTGCGGTTGCGGAGCACGCGAAGGTCCACGAGCGGGTGCGCGGTGCGCAATTCATGAACCACGAATGCTACCATGGAGAGGATGGAGACGGCCGTGAACCAGGAGATCCAGTGGGAGCCGAACCAGTCGGCTTCCTGCCCCTTGTCCAGAATTGTCTGGAGGGTACCCAGCCATAGCGCCAAGAACGCGAGCCCGATGTAATCGATGGGCAAGTCCTTTGTCCGGCGCGCATAGGGCGGGTCCTCCACGAAAGCCTGGATCATCAGCACGGCCGCGATGCTGATCGGGATGTTGATGTAGAAAACCCAGCGCCAGGAGTAACTGTCGGTAATCCAGCCTCCCAAGGTTGGCCCGATTAACGGGGCGAGAATAATTCCCAGCCCGAACACCGCCATAGCTTGGCCGTGCTTTTCGCGAGGGAAACTCTCGAGCAAAATGGCTTGGGAAACGGGTTGCAGCCCGCCCCCCGCCGCACCCTGAATGACGCGCGCCAAAACCAGGAGTGGAAGGCTGGTGGCCGCGCCGCACAGCGCAGAAGCCGCCGCAAACGCGCCAATCGAGATAATCTGATATCGCTTGCGCCCAAAGAAACTACTGAGCCAGTCCGTGGAGGGCAGGACAATAGCGTTGGATATCAGATAGCCCGTCAGTACCCAGGTGGATTCATCCACCGTGGCCGACAGGCTGCCGGCAATGTGGGGCAGCGCGACGGATGCAACGGAAGTATCCAGCACCTCCATGAAGGTTGCCAGCATCACGGAGATCGCGATCAGCCAGGGACTGTAACCGGGCCGCCCTTCTTGGGCCATTGTCAAAGGAACCGAGCTTCAACTCAAGGTGTTGAGAGTGGGCTGCTCCCTCAAGGCGGACGGCGGGACGGGATTCTGGTCCGGAGAAGGCCCGCACGGCGCGTCACAAAGCTCTCCATATTGATGGATTAGCAGACCGGCGAACAAGGTTGCATCGCGAGGGTTTTGGTTACCGGCTTGCCCGATCTGCAACGACTGCCGGTGAAACATCTCCCCGGGTCAGCAAGTCCATGGCCCTAAGTAGTTGGGCGTCATGGCTCTCCTGAAGTTGCGTCGCGGTCATGGTGCGCTCGGCGTCGGGGAACAGCGGCAAATCCCCCGCCGACAGCGAGACGGCAATGTTCGGCGTTATGCCTTTGTGCCATATTATATTTCCAGAAGGTGTAAGCCACTCTTCAATGGCCAGCAGAAGCGCCGAGCCATCCGCGAGCTTGAATTCCTTCAATACCGTGCCTGTGCCGAAAGTGGTGTCACCCACCAACCGGGCTCGATGCGCATCTTGCAGCGCGCCTGCCACGATTTCCGCGCCGCTGGCCGTGCCACCGTTCACCAGCACCACGACTGGGATTTTCGTTGCTTCGCCCCCGGCCCTGGCGGCGACGGGCTTCTCCTGACCTCGAGCATTTTTCACCACCAAAACATTACCCCCATTGAGAAACTGGCTTGCCACATCCACAGCCTGGTCAAGCAACCCACCCGGATTGTTGCGCAAATCCAGTACAATTGCAGCCGGCTTCTCCATCATGATTTCCGCCAAGGCCTTCCTGAGATCAGCATTCACGCTGCTATCCAGCGCGGCGATACGGAGCTGAACAATTTTGGTCCCCGGCAAGGTCTGCCAACTGACGTTGTGGATGTTGATGGTGGCCCGCGTTAAGGTAACTTGTCGAGTTTGATCCGACAACGGCGTGAGGACGGTAAGCATCACAGTCGTGCCCGCGGGGCCGGAGATTTGTCCCACAACTTTGTCCAATGGCCAGCCGCTGATATCCTGACCATCCACTTTCAGGATGATGTCGCCCGCTTTCAATCCGGCGCGCTGGGCAGGAGACCCGTCCATGGGCACCACGATCACCACGTGCCCTCCACGCAACTGGACCTCAGCGCCTATTCCCTGGAATTTGCTCCGTTCGAGTTCATCCATCTCTTTCACCATCTGCGGGCTGAGAAATCGGCTGTGACCCGTGTCACCGAGCGAATTCATCATCCCGCTGATCGCCCCATAAGTCATCGTGCGGGATTGAATGACGTCGCGATCCACGTAATATCGCTGAACCAGACCCGCAGCCTGCGAAATTAATCGTAAATCGAGTTCGGGGTCGCGCGACTGGACTGCAAACATCAGGGAACAACCCAAGACTACGCCTCCGACCAATCCAAGAACGAGCACCAGGAAGATGTCCCCGCCACTCCACCGTCTGAGGTCTTCGCGAGATAGCATTTATGCCTTCCTCCTTCTTCCGCCACTCGAATGGAGGCGCCTTGGCTCCTTTGAGCCGTGGCGACGGGTCCTCCGGAGCAATCATTCGAAATTAGGATGCGAAAACCGTCAGAGCCGGACCACTCCGTGACTCTAAAGCCCTCCATCATCCCTGGAGGTTAGTGGGCACGCCGGGCCTGGGCAGGGTTCAGCTCCCGTGGGTCTCTTTTCAGCCGTCATTTCGCCATAACGCCTCGGGGGCCTCCATTGCACAATTGAGTCGTACCCGATTTCACGCAAACAGGCAAGCAAAGTCAAATTCCTCCATGGCGCCGCGACCTATCCGCAAGAGGCAACGACGGTCAATTACATCGCATCACGATATGTAGGGGCGTGAACTCCTGCGGCTGGGGTATTTTGCCGCGGCAAAGCACAATCTTCCGCCCGCCGGCGCCGCCGTGAAGTTTCCGCAGCCCATCGAATTCGGAGCAGGAGAACAGAGGTAGACTCTTCGATGGAATCCAAGATTCGGACCCGGGCTTTCATTGTTCTCATTGTCATCATGGTGTGCGTATTGGGAATCACCGGGTATCCCCGAACTTTCCAGGTGCTAAAGGCAAATCTTCACAACAGAATTCATTTGGGGCTCGATCTCCAAGGCGGAACCAACCTGATTTTGCAGGTTCAAGTTGAGGACGCCGTAAACATCGTGGCTGACGACACACTTGAGCGCCTGAAGGACGATATGAAAACCGCGAATCTTCCCTACGCGGACATTCAACCGAACGACGACAAGACGCAGTTCCCCCCCATTCACCGCATTCTCATCAAGGGTATTTCCTCTGACCGGGCGTCAGACTTACAAGCCCTTGTGGCCAACCATTTTCCCGATTGGACTTTGGCCCGCGTACCGGGCGACGAAACCTCCCGATGGATTATCCTCAAAATAAGTTCGGCGGCCACAATTCGCAATCAGGCTA
>JASHSC010000620.1 GCA_030036915.1 Terriglobia bacterium | reverse complement strand
GATAATCACGACTCAAAACTTTGCATCGCTCGCAACGCTTGCTTGATTCCGTTCCCGTCTGTCTCCGGGGGCAAGATGCCAGTGCTCGATGCTCACCGTGAACCCCGCCTCCATCCTTCGATTGTGATTCTCGTCGAACCCTCGAAATGGTTCAGTGACGGCCATCACAATCCACAGTGATCCCGGTCACCGCAGTAAGACAGGGGTTTTGGCAAGATGGGACTGGCACATTCGGCTTTGGAGGTTTAACCATGCCCATAGATGATCGAGATGTCCTTGAGGTACTGAGATTTGAGCTGGACTTTATCGAAAGCGGTGGCTACGGACGTTCGGTCCGCACTCCTTGGCTGCCCACGTCGATATTTCAAGATTCGCTAACCTGCCTCAACTTTGGGGACCCCAACCGCACTCGCCCGTGTGACGAATGCCTGCTCATGGCTTTAGTGCCACCGGGGCGCCGTTCGGAGAAAGTCCCGTGCCATTACATTCCACTCACTCCCGAGGGCGAAACCATTGACGACCTGGAGCGCAACGAGACCCAGGACGCTAAAGAAGAGGTAGTCAAGAACTGGTTGCGCCGGATGATCAAGATTCTTGAGGATGCGCGGGCGGAGCAGATCAAGCCGCCGGCAGTCCGGGCAACTTGACCTGCAGCGGTGTTGCCTTTCGTCCGACGTTTCTTACTGCCGGATCCGAGCCACATTCAGCAACGAATTGACGTCGTGTCCCCTCTACATGCGATAAACGTAACCTTCCCTCAACCATGATCGACTCCTTCCTTGGCTGCCTTTTGGCTAGCCGGGCGCCACCACACTCTGAATCTAACGGAGGGCCCCGACCGAAGCGGTGACAGGGGTCAATGTAAGTTGTGACCTTGATCACATAAGTCCGTGACCTCTCTCACTGCACCTGGTTCCTATGTGAGCGAAATTGGACTTGTCCAGGCGAGCGCGCGGGAACCGCTCATCAGGGCTGCACGGCGCCCCCTGGGATGCGTGAAAGGAGCCTGCCATGCGTGCCATTTACTCTGTCGGAGCATTGATTCTTGCCGCGGCCGCCTTCGGGCTTGCGCAACAGGCACAGAAGCCGGTGGAAAACCCTCCCCCGGCAGCAGCCGGTACAGTAATGTCCAACCCTCACTATGAGATCAGCGAGGAGGACAAAGCCCGCAAGAATCCCTTGCCGTTTACGGATGTTTCGGTCGAAAGGGGTAGAAAGCTTTTCGCGTCCCAATGCGCCATGTGTCACGGCGCGACCGGTGATGGCAAAGGCGAGTTAGCGAAAGACATGAACGTCACGCTGCCTGATTTCACAAAGCCTGCCACACTTCAGAAGCGCACGGACGGAGAACTTTTCAAGATTCTCAGCCTGGGGAACGAGGCCATGCCACCTCAGGACAAGCGCATGAGCGAGATTCACCGCTGGCAGATCATTAACTTCCTGCGCGCTGCCGGCGGCGCAGTCCCCAAGAAGTCGACGGGACAAGAAGTGACCGACGAGCAGTACGTCGAAGCGCACTAGATGTCTCGTTTCCAGTGAGCCGTGCACTGTGAAAGTACAATAGGCGGCCAGGCGCTGTCTGCTGGCTGCCTGAAGGAGGTTCGCCATGAACGTTTATTTTTGGAGTTGGGTGGCACTCGCAATCGTAGTCTTGATTCTGGCGGTTTACCGCATCGCCGTAGCGTCACACGATGATGAGACGCTCCATCTTCATCAAAACGAGGGCGCCCTCATCGCAGCTCAGCAGAAACTGTCCCGGAGGGTTACAGCCGTGGACCAGTGGGGCATGCTGCTGACGGCCGTGCTTGCCATCTACAGCCTTGTCCTGCTGAGCAACTACCTGTACCACACCTGGGTGAAGGTTTACCAGATTCAGTAGCAGCCAAGCAGGCGAGGTTCCGATGTTGCGGAATCCCTGTTTGCAATGCACGCTCAGCAGTGAATTAAGGTAATTCGCTTCGAAGGTATAGCTCGTGGCTGCGTCCGGCCGTGTCGCTCCTGGGATTTGAAACTTGTCTAACAGGGTACAGCCTTACCTTACTCAAGAATCTTGTGTGCCGATGTGACGTTCTTCACCTGCACGCGTGATAGCCACACAGGTTCTACCCTCACAGGCCCGCTCCGGAAAAAATGAAATCTTTTGGAATCCCTCCCTATGGCAAAAATCTAGACCAGCCAGCCCACAATTTGGTTGCCTGACCCGTTGGTTATCACAATAGTCAGCGTTTGGCCGAGGCGACGGCCGTGCGAAGCTGGTGGGTGTGGTTGTGACAAACCAGGCTGCAAGAGTTGGTAGCGCGATTGTATGAGATGGGCATCGCACCGTTGGGGGCGACGACTTTGAGATCGAAATTCACCAAACGCTCGCCGGAGATTGTTCCTGATTGTGCACCCATGCCATGAGCGGTGTGGCAGACGGAGCAGGAGAATCCATCCTGCTGCACGTGGCGGGCGTGTTCGCTAAAGCTGGTGTTGTTCATAATCTGGCTCAGATCGTGGCACTTGGCGCACAATGCATAAGGCCCGCCGCCCGCTCCACCCTGGGCGCTTAGATTCGGATTCGGAAACAGATTGGTGATGGGCTTGCCGGGAGCGGGCGCCTGGCTGAACTGGTATTGCCTCTCCAGGATGTGCGCAAACAGCGATCCGTGCGGTCCGTTCGGCCCGCTGCCTCCAAATTCCCGGTTGTCGTCGCTGTTATGACAGTCGGTGCAGAGGGTGCGGGTGGCCATGCTGCGACCGAGCGTCCTGCCATCAAGTTGCAGCATGTTGGCGCGCAGGCTCGGCTGCGGGTAGGGGCTGGTGGAATCGTGCGTGACGGGGTGGCTGGAAGTTGCCGACGCGCTGAACTGCGGAATAACGTTCAGAGGATTGCCGGCTGCCACCGCGCGCACGGGCAGATAACCGAACGCAGGGCTCGATTGCTGCCCGACGCTCGATCCGTGGCAACGCAGGCAATTCTCATATTGGTTGACGGCGGGATCGACCTCCGTGCTGCCGTCGGCGGCGCTGATGCCCATTACATAAGCCTGCGAGGCGCGGATGCCCGGCGCCGCGGGAAAACTCACCACGCGATTTGAGGAGTGCGGATTGTGGCAGTCGACGCAGCTCACATGGATGCTCTGATTCAGCAGCGCGCTCTCATTCGCGCGATGCTGCGAGTTGCCCACCATAAACGCGTGGCCGTACTTGGGCGCGACCATCTCAGCCAAAACGTCGGAGATGGGCGGAGATACGTTTGTGCTGCCGTTATGGCACGTCAGGCAAACCTGGTCGCCCGCGGTTTGAAGCAGCGAATTCGCCCCCTGCGCATTGTGGGTGGTGTGGCACGACGCGCAACCATTTCTGGCAACAGAGCCATAGTGTCCCAGGGTGATCTGGCGAGACGAGGAATTCTGACTTGTTCCCGTCGTGGTTCCAGCGAGAGAGACAAGCGGAGCCACCTTGTTGCTGGAAGTGGCGTGTATGCTGGTGGACCATTCTGCCAGCGGATTGGGTTTGCTCGACGCGGCGCTCCGCGAAGCAGGCGCTCCATAGGCGAGAGACATTCCATGATTTGCTTCCAGCACGTTGGTCAAGCCCATGCCGGAGGTCGAACCGGCGGGCACGGTGGTGTGGCAGGCGAGGCAGAGGGCGCTGCCGGAATTATTGATCACCAGAAATGTTGGATTGTTGGGGTCAATATTCTGCACGTGAGGATTATGGCAGCTTGTGCATTCGACGTTTCCACCTTCGAGTCGAACCGCCCCAGTTTGATCGGCGGTGGAAGGGGGATTTGCGGTTAATGATGCGACCAAATCCGGAGAGGGTTGGAGCGGAAGCACAAAGCTGACCGGGTGAGTGGCGGAGAGGTTGGTTCCAAATACATCCGAGGAGTTCATTTGCCCGGTCATTGCAACCTTCCCATAAGCCACGAGCGCGCCGGGCGATCCGGCAACCGTGCCGTCATGGCAACTGAGGCAGAGTGTGGTTGAGGTGCCGAGAGGAGGCGAGGGATTCACCGTGTTCACCAGTGTCGAGCTGCCGTAAACAGTGTATGCCTGCACGCTCGAGAGTTTGGTGTTCCAAAGTGGCGTCTGGGCCACGCCCGCCGTGCCGTTCAAGCCGGAGTGGGGAGCGTGGCAATAGAGACAAGATCCCGAAAGCGTTCCCTGAACGGGTGAAGTTCCACCCGGCGACAAATCGTGCGACCCGATGACATCGGTTTGCGCGAGCGCCGCGCTTGGCAGGCTAAGAATGATGATCCCCAAGGTACAAAGACACAAAAGAACCAAGTTGGGTAAGGGCGGCCCTGTACTGGCTGCCGCCTTCTGGTCTCTGACTCTTCGATTTTTTGTCTTCGAACTGCTCATTGTTTTCCGTGCGCAAAATATTGGAACACTTGGATACGGCGATTGAACGAGTCAACGACGTACAGCCGGTCGTTTCGATCCATGAACAGTCCGGTGGGCAGTTTGAATTCCCCGAACCCGGAGTTTTTCGCGCCGAAGTAATAGAGCAGTTGGCCTTGGCGGTCGAACACTTGCACCAACCCGCTCAAGCCTTCGACGATGTACAAATGCCCTTCCGAATCGACACCGATTCCTTTCGGCCGGAATAGTCGGCCCACGCCGTCGCCGATTTGACCCACGAAGTATTGAAACCTTCCGGAAAGATCCAGAACCTGCACACGGAAGTTCATGGCGTCGACCACATAAAGGTTCGGACCGATCAGCCGCAATTCCGTGGGGTAGTTGAATTCGCCCTCGCGGGTTCCATTCCAGCCGATTTTCTGCAAAATGTGGCCTTCCTGATCGAGCACCCAGATTTGGTTGCGGAGTGTATCTGTCACATAAATGCGCCGCGTCTGGGAATCAACGGCAATTCCTGCGGCGCGCTTGAAATACCCTTCGCCCTTGATGCTGCCGATCACGCGCTGGAACCGTCCATTGGCGTCGAAGAGAAAAATCTTGCCGGAGAAGGAATCAGTTACGTAAATGTTGTCGTCAGCATCAACCGCAACGCATTGGGGCGCTTCCAGCCCGTCGTTATCCTTGTGCCGTGAGATGAACTTGTACTTGTGCAGGGTGAAATCGAAGATGTGAATACCTGCGGCGCCGGGATCGGTGACGATGATGCGGCCCCGTGAATCCGTCACAACGCCGTAGGGAGCAACCAGGGTGTGGTATTCAGGTTCACCCGCCACCGCATCCACCAGACGGCTTAGAAAAGTGTGCCTGGGTTTGACTTCCTTCTCCGAGTTGATGCTTCCTTCATATCGGAGTTTGCGTCCGCCCTCCAACTCCAGCTCCGGAAGAGCAGCAGGCCCGGCGGGCTGCGACCTAGGGCGCGGCGCGGCGATGGAAGGAGCAAGCGCCAGTGAAAGCATGCAGATGGCGGGCGCCAGAATATGACGCGTTCGTGTCCGCATTCCCAGGCGTGGGGATTGCGAGCCGGTCTCAGTTTCCGCCGTTTTCAAAAGAAATTGAACCATCTCGATATTCCCACGTAGAAAGAGCCGGTATTAGTCGGCGAATTTCCGGCAATGCTGAACCCCTGGTCGATCCGCGTGTAACCCGCCTGGATGTTCAACTTGCGAACCTGATAGGTCATCACGAAGAACATGTTCTGGGTGTTGTTGTTCGAAAGCAGAGCATTGCTGGTGGTCGCGCTCAGGGCCCTGGCATAGGTAGCGGAGAATGTGAGGCCACGGACCGGGTTTGAGCCTAACCCGAACGAGTAAGAATTTCCGTTATAAAGCACCACTGCACTGGACGGAATAGCGGTCACGGGAATCGGCGTTGCCACCAGGCCCGTTGAGGTCAA
>JASHSC010000619.1 GCA_030036915.1 Terriglobia bacterium | reverse complement strand
TCATGCCAAGGAACGCCTGGAAATCAAAGAACACGGCATCCTGCTCGGTGACATTTACACTCCCTGCTTGCTGGTCGATCCGGGTGGATTCTTCGACGGCCAATGCCATATGCCTACGCCGGATCCATCTGCCGGCACGGCTAAGGAGATCGACTCCCAGGAACGCGCTTGAGCGAAACCGTGCGAAGCAGTCACCTTTGCTGATAATCACGAAAGAGGGAGAAGCTTTCAGAAAAAATCGGGGAAGCAAGGTAGCCCGTTTTCGGGCACTTCGCTTCCCCCTAAATCAATCATCAATCAATCAGAAATTCGGCTCAACGTTGTGCTGCGCACAGAGGAGCCGAGCCTTGAACGTGGTGATGAACGGATCATCGCTTAGCTTCACCAACACCGACGCGCCGTGAGATTCCTTCACGATTGCGGGCGAGGCGCCTGGAATAAGCGCCTCCTTGGGAAATCGATAAAGATCTCCCGATCCACGCTCAACGTACGCACCAGGATCATTGATGGATTCCCAGGTAACCTCGGATAAGACTTGCCTCCGAGATGCCTGCGCCGATTGCGTCATGACTTCCTCAGATCTTGCCATAGTCAAAGTTCCTCCTTTGGCTTTGAATTGATATTTTCAGGGGCAGCAAAACACACCCCCAGTTCGAGGGAAGGAGGTCGCCAGGAGCGAGCTCAAATCGTAGGTTGATCAAACCCGAGCGGTACTGCGGAGAGCGATCTGAGGATATACCTTAGTGCGGCAAAGGAGGGGTATTTACACCTCAGTCCCGTTCAGACACCCGACCAATCTGCAAGAACAATTCACTTGCTCCAGAGCCACCAGCTCCGGCCCGAAACAGGCCGAGCATATAACTGAGGATTCGCCGTGTCAAGATTTATAGTCGGAGGAATTTCAATGATTTACCGCAGGGGCTCTTCAAAGCCGCATGAATACAGGGCGGAAACGATGTCTACTTTTGTTGCTGTGCCCAAGCGAGGCGAGAAATCGCTGCACCTTCCGCGAGTGAACGATGAATAAATTCAAGTTTCGCTTACAGCAGACGGGTTAATTTTCCGGGCACGAAGGTTCTCGCACAAAGTGCGGAGATTGAGGGGCACTACTCCTATTCCTTTACTTGTTCTCGTCATCATTTCACTTCTCTTCCTTGCCCACTATTTTGTTTACGTGTCGCTTGTCCATTTGTTGTCCATCACCGCGCTTCAGGATCGCGCGGCGCTGGGCGCGGTTCTGTTTCTGCTGCCGCTTGGTTTCATCGCTTCAGCCTTCCTGGCCCATTGGCGCGACGGATTTTTCCCCCGTACGCTCTATTTCCTCACTTCCCTTTGGCTGGGAATCGGATTAACGTTGCTGACCTTTCTTGCGCTCGCGCGGATCGCTTCGGGCGCCGCAATGGTTCTCGGCCTCAATCCCCATCCCTTTCGGCTCGGACTTGTGACGCTGGGGTTGACGGCGCTTTACTCCGCCTATGGCATTGTAAACGCCTACCACCCTCGCATCGTCAATATTCATCCCCAAATCAAAGGCCTTCCCTCGAGTTGGAGAGGCAAAAAACTGGTTCACCTATCCGATGTGCATTTGGGACGGATTTTGCAAAAGGGGTTTCTCTCGCGCGTCGTCGACAAAGTGAACGCGCAAAACCCCGCGATGGTGCTCATCACGGGCGATCTTTTTGATGGTGCCCTGGGAAACCTTGAGGACTTAGCCGCCCCGCTGAATCGCTTGAAGGCCCCACTCGGGATCTTTTTTGTAACCGGAAATCATGAAACTTACCTGGGAGTCGAGCGCGCCTACGCGGCGCTTCGCAATACTCCGGTGAAGATTCTCGACGACGATTGCGTGGTCCTGCACGGCCTGCAACTGATCGGAATCAGTTATCCGCGGAGCCGTCATCCACAGAATTTTGCCGAACGAATAGCCAGCGTCCCAGGCTTCAATCCCGGCCTGCCCTCAATACTGCTCTACCACAGCCCTTCCCAGATTGCGGCAGCGGAAGCCGCGGGAATCAACCTTCAGCTCTCCGGGCACGTCCACCAAGGGCAAATTCTTCCGCTTCAATTTATTACCAGGCTGATTTTTGGAAGGTATTACCACGGACTCCAGACGTTGGGAGATTACAATCTTTATACAACCAGCGGCGTGGGTGTGTGGGGACCCACGATGCGCACCGGGAACCATCCTGAAATCGTGGTCATCACTCTCTGATATACTGTTTAGATATTATTTGATTTCATTTCATGCATCAGGTAATCACAGGAGCGGACGGTAAGCGCCATAATCGTCAAAGTGGGGTTCTGGCAGCCGGTGGACGGAAAACCCGCGCCATCCATTACGAAAAGGTTCTTCACGTCATGCGTCTGCTGGAAGGCGTTCAGCACGTTCTTTTTGGGATCGTCTCCCATGCGCGCAATCCCAACCTCATGGATGGCCCAGCCGGGAGTACTCTCCTTCAGGTGGATTTGAATATTCTTTGCTCCAGCGGCTTCCATCATTTGCGCCGCGCTCTCGGCCATGTTCTTGACCATGGCGTGCTCATTCTCGCGGTACTTCATGTTGAACCGCAGCACCGGGATTCCGAATGTGTCGCGGACGCTGGGGTCGATCTCCACGGAATTATCCCAGTTCGCCAGGCACTCGCCAAATCCGCCCAGACTCACAGTCGTCAATGGTTCCATAAGCGATTTCTTGTATGCCGCGCCAAAGCCCGGAGCAGAAAAATTGAAGTGAGAGTCGCCGCCTCCCTGGAAACCGAAGCCGCGCAGGAATTGCTTGGATCGCGACCCCGGAACATTGCGGAAGCGCGCCACGTAGATGCCGCAGGGCCGGTGCGGGCCGTTGAGGGTGGGCTTCTCGGCCAATTCCGGAAACTCGCCCGTCGCCCCCCCGCCCGTCACGTGATCCATCAGATAGTGGCCCATCACGCCGCTGGAGTTCGCAAGCCCGTTGGGGTATTGCCGCGTGGCGGAATTGAACAGAATTCGGACGGATTCAAGGGCCTGAGCGGAAAGCACCACCACGCGACCCTGAACTTCCTTCGCCTCATGAGTGTTGCGGTCAATGTAAAGCACGCCGCGGGCGCGAGCGCGGTCCGGATCCATCAGCACCTGATAGGCCATGGCGTTGGGAATGAGAGTGCAATGCCCGCTCGCAAGCGCATCCGCCACGGTGGTGAAAGAGGAATTGAAATACGAATGGGTGATGCACCCGCGCTCGCAAGGCCCGCAGTAGTGGCACGGCGCGCGCCCGTTCAAGGCCCGCGTGAGGTTGGCCGTGCGGGTTGCCGTGACGATCCAGCCGAGCTTTGCCTTTACGCGCTCGCGGAGGTGAACTTCCGGGCAGCGCAGGGCCATTTCGGGCTGAAACTTGCCGTCGGGCAGGTAAGGGTAACCCTCGGCGCGGCCCGCTACCCCCACGTACTCTTCTACTTGATCGTAATAGGGCGCGAGGTCTTTGTAGGCGAGCGGCCAATCTGCGCCATACCCGTCAAACGAAGCGGCCTTCAGGTCCAGGTCGCTCAAGCGCAGGCTCACGCGTCCCCAGACGTTTGTGCGGCCGCCGGTGACGCGCAGGCGGCCCTGCCAACTGAATTGGGTTCCCGGCGCGGTGGTGTAGGGCTCGTCGAGGTCGTTGCAGAACCAATCGTAGTTGTACTCCATGCAGGCGTAGCAGTCTTTTTGAATCGGCCGCGTGCGGCGCACCACGTCGGGAACGCGATCGCGGTACTTCAATTCAAAGGCGGGCATGTGCTCGGTGAAATTCTTGTCGGACTGCGGCCGCCCGCAGTCCACCAGAGCCACTTTCACTCCGGCTTCGGAAAGCCTTTTAGCCGCCCAGCCTCCGGAAGCGCCCGATCCCACCACGATCACCTCGAAGCGCTCCTTGGAAACATCCTGCATGATGGCCCCCTATCAACCTGTTCTCGCGCGCATATATCGCGCTGTGATATGTGTGATGCCCCGGCGATTCGCACCGCTGCCCACCTGCGGCGGAATTTTTGATGCTACCAGCAGGGGTCTCAGACGTCAACGAGGTATGAATGAGGGATGAATGTCGTGTCACTCCTCACCACCTCCTCTGAGGACAGGTTTCAGGCTTGCGTGTAACTACAAAAAGAGCTACACTCAATGATGGGACGGAGATGCTATACGAATGGGACGAAGCGAAGAGCCGGAAGAACCTGGCCAAGCATGGCCTTAGCTTCGAGGATGCCGAATCAGTATTTTCCGGACCCTGCGTCACCTTCGAAGATGATCACTTCGACTACGGGGAAGAACGGCTCATTACTTTGGGCTTACTGGCCGGGCGTCTGGTGGTCATCGCCCATTCGCCGCGCGATGAGGGAACGCGCATCATCTCCATGAGGAAGGCGAACCGACGTGAACAAAAAATCTATCAAAAGCGACTTGGCACGGATTGACCGTATGCGGGATGCCGATATCGACTACTCGGACATTCCGCCGCTCGGCAGGACGTTTCTCAAAAAGGCCACGGCGGCCTGGCCCCCGGCGAAAAGGCAATTGACGATTCGCCTGGATGCCGACGTGCTCGATTGGCTCAAGGGTCAGGGCAAGGGCTACCAGACGCGCATTAACCGCATTCTGAGAATTGCGATGGAGAGTCAGCACCCCGGCTAGGTAGCCGTTAAAGTCCCTTTGGTTCCGCATTCACTCTGCGGAACGCCGGGGAGCCGTTAGCGAAGAGTC